>CAZIAN010000261.1:0-3624 GCA_964537355.1 uncultured Pirellulales bacterium
TTCTCCATATTTACTGATCCTGACAATAATTTGCATAATTCTTTACTTTAGTGATTATGATAAGAGTCTGTCGAACATCTTATCTGTATGTATTTTTTCTATAATCAATCCTTGAGAAAGTAACACACCAGACGTTGCTTGAACCGCAGATATAGCTTGCCGTTGGCAATGACTGGAAGGGTCCAAACCGGCCCTTTGACATCGCCCAGTGCCTTGGGCAGTTCAGTGACCTTGATGAACCTTTCAGAATCAGGTTTCATCAGGAAGAGATTGCCCTTGATATCGAGACAAATAAGATGGCCGTCAATGTACACACATGTGCCCCAGCCCATCTCATTGGTAAACCACTTTTCCGTGCCACTGGCAAGTTCAAGGCACTTGAAAGCGCCTTTATTTTGCATACTAAGACCGGAGTATCCGTAAATGAATCCGTTCAGGATGTACCCGTCTGAGTGATGCGCGGCTATATCCTTGGTTTTCCAAAGGATTTTGAATTCAGTGTCACTTGCCTTGAGCAACTGGCCGCCTGTTTTGTAGCCGGAGGTGATAAAGACCTGATCGCCGCTTACCAGAGGGGTCGTCGCATTGACACCATAGGGGGTTTCCCACGTAATATTCCAGAGTTCCCTGCCCGTGTCCCCCATGACCGCTGCCAGTCCATTGCCATGGAATGCAAGGTAGGCAGGTTTGTCACCCAATGTAATGGGTACTATCGGGGCGTAGCCGGCGTTCCCTTGGCCGCTTTTCCAAATGACATCACCGCTCAGCTTGTTATACGCAATCACACGTGCCGTGCCGCCGCCCTGAACAAGTACGTATTCACCCGAGAGCAGTGGTGAAGATGCGTGACCCCACTTGGGCTGCTTGCCTCCTTCATCCTGAACATTTTTATGCCATAAAGTTGTGCCATCGTTGAGATTCCAGCACACCAGATCACCACTACGACCAAAGGTATAAATTCGATTCTCATCTATGCAGGGAGTCGCACGCATACCCTTACCATGAGTGCTCGTAGCTTTAGCGGCGTAGTGAGCCTGCCAGAGTAAGCTGCCATCGATGGTATTCAGGCAAAAGACCAGGTCATTGCCCTCATCTCGACCGCACACTATCAGCCGGTCTCCCCGGATAACCGGCGACGACCAGGTGGCACTTGCCCGGCCCTGACACAGGTAGTTCACCTCCCATACCTGCTTAAGGCCGTTTGACCAATCCTTGATGATACCGGTAACGGTGCTCTTTGCATCCCCATCGAATCCTCGCCAGCAAGGCCAGTCCGCCTCGCCCTTGTCACGTAATGTCATTGCAGGCTTGACTACTTCGGGAATCTCCTGGGGTTGATCACTCAGGTCCTCCGTACCGGTCAATATCTCAATACTCTCCCAGTAAAGAATGACGAGAATACCGAACACCAAGATCAGCACGCACACTGCACCGAGTAAGATCTTCAGCCATTTTTTCATGTTTTTTCCCATGGTTCAGCTCCTAATAAAATCATGCGAATTACACCACCTGTTACGAGTGCTGCTTTTTTAGTTTTCATCTTTATCTCATTTGACAGTGTTATTTTCACCAAAATCATCAATCCCTATAAAGCTTCTGTAAGAAGGACAACTGATTCGTTGATATTTTTCATTTTGAAATCCTTCTTAAAAAAACTTGTATTAGAGACATAGTGTCTCTTATATAAAAGACTGGCTGTCTCTTGTCAATCCTTTTGTGTTTTTTTATTTTTTTAAGGAGACAAATAGGTTGCCTGAACTGCTCTGGGAAATCTTATTCCGGTTTTAATGAGAGGGTAAAAGCATGGATTCATAGTATTAAGGTATTTTTGAGCCAACATACATAAAATCAGTAGTAGAACTGGAGAAAATTATACTGTTATGGGCGTTTTCTGGGTCTGAGCTGAGTAATATTAATTAGAAAATTCCGGCGAATTATTTTTGCTTATCCCATATTTTTTATTGAACATACACAGTAGTTTGGTATATTTGTCACTTGTAGCGTATTCTTTCGTCTCTCAAGAGTATGCTTTGAAGAAGGTTAAGTGTGAGAGATATTAGTTAAGCGGCCCTTTAATAAGGCCAAGGAGTAGTTAAAGTGAGTACAGGTACAGTGAAGTGGTTCAATTCAAGTAAGGGATTTGGTTTTATAGTCCCGGATGACGGTGGCGATGATTTATTTGTTCACCACTCGGAAATTAAGACACAAGGTTATGCGTCGCTTGATGAAGGGCAGAAAGTCGAGTTCGAAATCGGACAAGGCAAAAAAGGCCCGTGTGCGACCAACGTAATACCCGGCTAACAACACGGCTAAAAAAACCGAAAGGCCCTGCTGAAAAGCAGGGTCTTTTATATCATCCTGCATGTTCTGCTATCTCGGCTTGTCGGAATTTACGTAAAAAATATTCCGTATTATTGATTTCCTCTTTTGTATTTATCAGCATCCGCCTGATGCAGGGGTTGTCTTTGATTCCCGCCTTTGCCGCGTTAAATGATCCTTACGAGTTCAAGTTGGCGACAATCCGGACGGTTGGGCTATCTTATTGTACAACGATGGGTGTATGACCGGGTTGGAAGGTCTATTCCAACGGTTTATTTGCTTTGCTTTGACCGGTGTCAGGCACAAAATCCCTGATTCGACATTAATACTAAGGAATTTGCCATGAACTTTTTTGATTTGTGAACGGATTGTCTGTTGTTTTTCTTAGTCGAATTCTGATTTTGCAGCCCGCCTGTTATCATCGGTTTATTTCACGGAAAAAGAATATTTATTTTTTTGTTGTAATTTGGCGGCCCGATTGATATAATTCGTTTTTGTGGGGTATGTTCTTCCATCTCTCAGGAGTATGCTTCTAATAAATTAAAATGAGAGGTATTAGTTAGTCGGCCTGTAATAAGGCCAAGGAGTATTTAATGAGTACAGGTACAGTAAAATGGTTTAATTCAAGTAAGGGATTTGGTTTTGTTGTCCCGGATGACGGTGGCGATGATTTGTTTGTCCACCACTCGGAAATTAAGACAGAAGGTTATGCATCACTTGATGAAGGCCAGAAGGTCGATTTCCAAATCGGACAAGGCAAAAAAGGCCCATGTGCAACTAATGTAATTCCCGGTTAATCACAAGGCTAATAAAATCGAAAGGCCCTGCTTTATAGCAGGGCTTTTTTTTGTATGCTATGCTTTGCAGATTCATTTGATTTTTCGCATTTTGTTTTTTCTATTTTGAAGCTGTTCTTCTTCTGTCGGTCCCTGCGGAAGGCAAACTTGCCTTATGCCTTTGTCCGAATGAAAGGCCGGGTGGGTTTGCTGCGGTCGGCATTCCCGAGACCACTTATCATCTGGCTTAACATCGCCTCAGGTCTAATGAAACAGCCGGCTTTTATACCATGCGTGTTCAACGCCCAAATGGGCAGAGGCGGTCTAAATTCAACAGGGCTGCTGTGCCAGAGATGGTGTTGCCAAAAAATACCAGAGGTTTGTCGTCATCCTTGAAACGTCTAATTATCTCGTCTATGGTGCCGTTGACAATGCTGGACCCAGTGGCTAGGCCAACTTCGGACCATTCCACGAGACGTGGCAGGTCACTTTGTCCGTCCCAGACTTCGATACCATATTTCGAGCTGCC
>CAZIAN010000261.1:3724-6973 GCA_964537355.1 uncultured Pirellulales bacterium
CGATTTCTTATATCCGACAACTCCAGGGACAGCAGTTCTTCTAAAGTTCCGTTCCAATTACAAGCTATACCGGTAAAGGCTTGTCCACGTGCATTATCGAAGATGGCTTCAATCACGTACTCTTTGCCTTTCATAATTACGAAATCAGCTTCTGCATCTCCAATGGCATCACGGGGTAATAAGGGATGTATAGCAACGGTCTGACTTAGATCGAGACTTCGGTCGTTGCAGACATGGATGAATTCAATCCTGGCTTTTTCCAAGATACTCATGTTAAACCTTACGAATGGCTCTCGTCTTAATCAATGACAGCCATGACCCGTGCACGCATCACTGACATCAATCTCTTCGAGTTCTGTTTCTGTAAGATTTTGGACTATATCTTTCACATAAGAAACATTTACTTTACAAACCCGGATACCTGCTTCATTCAGTTTTTGTATTGCTCTGCGGGCGTGAGGATTATTCTTCCAATAGCAGGATCTCCACCTTTCGGAATTCCGTAGGATGGCTCTCGGCCTGAAGGGATATGGAGCCTTCCGACAGCATCGTGCCGTCGTCGAGCTGCGGCTGTTCATATTCCAGCACCACCTCGCCGTCGATAATATGTTTGATGGTTTCGTTGCCGTGTACCTCAACTTCGATTGTGACCCATTGGTCGCCGTGATATGTTTTCGAACTGGACGAGATACAATGCTGGGTGATAAGTTTACCGTCCATTACGACATTTGTACCCGGCGTACACAAATTGCCTGTTGGACGTTCGTCTGTGCCATTACCGCCAAGGAGCTGAACTTCGATGGAATCCGGAAAATCCTGGTCCTTTTTCATGCTCTCCGGCGACTGGCCATGTATCATGATACCGTTGTTTCGAAAGGCCCATCCCGGTCCGCCGGGACACTGCTCGCCCACGAACCTATACTCAACGCGCAATATATAGTGTGAGAACGTCCCGTCGTAAAAGAGATGTCCGAATCTTCCGTCAAACTTGTCATACTTATCGTAAGAGACCTTCAGGATACCATCCTCGACCCGGAAGGTGTTCCCGAAATTGTCATTCAGGTCATAGCCTGTTATTTTGACCTTCCACCCGTCAAGATTTTTACCGTTAAAGAGACTGACCCAGCGGCTGTCGCTCGAACCTGCCGGCTCTATTGCACAACCACAGAGCGTGCTCATTAGAAGCAGGCATAGGAACAACAGGGCTCTGTTCCGCTGCTTTCTAACCGGCGACAAACGTTTATTAAGAAATCGTATTCTCTCCATTTAAATTACTCCTAAGAAACATTAAATTAATGCGAGCGAGAGGAGTCGAACCTCCACATCCCTAAGGACACAAGGACCTAAACCTTGCGCGTCTGCCAGTTCCGCCACGCTCGCGTATCGTATATCATATTGTGTTTTTGATTTCTCCTGTGAAGCTACTCGTTCGTTTCCTGTGATTTAGCATCCAGCTCCGAGATTTTCTCAATGCGTTTTTCAGCTTTTTGAAGTATTGTCCTGCACTGCTTAATAAGTGCCATACCCTTTTCGTATTGCTCAAGGCTGTCCTGCAGGGGTATCTGGCCCTGCTCAATTTTGCCGACAATATCTGTAAGTTCTTTTATCGACTCTTCGAAGCTCAACTCTCCGAGGTCGTCTTTTTTCTTTTTGGCTGCCATTTTATTTCCTTTTACGGCTAATCTTATGCTTCGGTGTTCCTTTTTACTTTTTTGTTACCTTACTTTCAATTAAATTCTGGTCGGCAATTTCGGTAATTAAATCCTCACCGAGCCGGACATCATCTACCGTCTTTACCAGCAGGCCGGTCTTTTTGTTCGTTGTAATGCTGTATCCCCGCAAGAGAACCGATTTGGGATTCAAACCTTCCAGGCGGTTTTCCTGTGCTGTAAGCAACATTCGGCAGTTATTGATAACCGCGCAAATCCTCTTGTCAACCCGATGCTGGTAGTCATTCAACTCAACTTGCCTGTTATTAATAATCGCACGAATCCCCGCATTTATCCGGTGCCGGGAGTTGTTCAGCTCGACTTCTTTATTTTTCAAAAGCCGGTGCGGCTCAATTCTGACAATCTGCTCGTAAGCTGCCGAGAGTTTCTGACGAATTACATTAAGCAGTTCTTTTATCGTCTCAGCTAATTCTGCGCTCAGTTCATCTAATTGCTGCTGGGCATTTTGCACAAGCAAAAATGGATTTCTAAATACCGTATTGGCCAGAATGATTTCCAGGTTCTGCTGCGCCATTTTCAGCCTCGCCTTTGTTTGACCTGTGAGCCTGCGTTCGATGTTAACCAGTTGACCTAAAACATCCTCCATATCCGGAACGGCGACGACGCCTGCTTTTGTCGGGGTCGATGCGCGAGCGTCGGCCACAAAGTCCGCGACCGTAACATCGACCTCATGGCCGACTGCGCTTATGACTGGTATTTTGGAATCGAAAATCGCACGGGCTAAAACTTCTTCGTTGAAGGCCCATAAGTCCTCCATCGATCCGCCGCCCCTTCCTACAATCAGGACATCGAGTTTAAGTTTTTTATTGCGTTTATTTATATCTCGAAGTGCGGCGGCGATTTTTTCAGCGGCCCCTTCGCCCTGTACCGGAACCGGATAAAAAAGCAGCTCAACACAGGGCCAGCGGTTATGGATGCTGTCGATTATATCATGTACGGCCGCACCCGAGCCGCTGGTCAGTATCCCTATCCTTTGCGGATAGGCCGGCAGCGGTTGTTTATGCTCATCATCGAAAAGACCTTCGTCGCGGAGCTTTTTTACCATTTGCTCGAAAGCCAGTTGAAGCGCTCCGACCCCGGCCGGAACAAGCTCATCGACGATTAGCTGATACTTGCCGTGGGGGACATAGACATCGATAAATCCCGTGGCCAGGACCGCCATTCCGTTTTCAGGTCTGAATCTGATTCTTCGAACATTTGGCTTCCACATGGCGCAGGGCAGATTTGATTTCTCGTCTTTAAGCGCAAAGTAACAATGACCGCTCGGATGATGTTTGAAGTTGGTAATTTCACCTTTGATAACGAGCTGTGAAGGCAGTGTCTCTTCGAGGGTCGCCTTGATTAAAGAGTTAATCTGGCTGACTGTATATATTTCTCCAGTGTTCTTTGCCTGTTGCACGTTATCACCTGATTTTATAGCCTGTTATTTCTTATTCGAAGCGATTATACACCCAAATCGCCCAACCATCAATGCTGAGCCTTTAGTTGATCTGCTAAACGTTTCTGTTGATTTCATACA
>CAZIAN010000262.1:0-6952 GCA_964537355.1 uncultured Pirellulales bacterium
CCTGCCCTTCTTCTGTCTGGCACAGCTTGAAAAACAGCGGGACTACTGCGTTGTTTTGTTCGAGCCTCAAACCGACCCGAAAGTTGCCGAAAAAGTAAAAAAGCTCAGAGAAACCAAAACCGGCGGCCACGCAGGAGAAGTCGAGACCTCGACAATGCTGGTTTCAAGACCGGACCTTGTACATAAGGATCGCGCAAAAGACCAATACGGCCGGGACCTCGCTCGATTAAAACACCTGCCCAGCAACTACACCGGAATATTCTGGTACGCCCAATTCCCAAACCACTATGCAGGCGATGGCAGCTATGCCAAACCCGAACTCGGCGAACTGTTAATAAAAACTCAGGTAAACCAGCTTGTTGACTTGATTAAAATCCTGAAAAAAGACGACACTATCCTGAATCTCCAGAACCGATTTTACAACGAATCCAAAAATCCGCTCAATACAAAACAGTAATATATTCAAATTAACGGCAAATTATATTATAATGAACCGATATCGAACTTCAGTTAAGGAGTCTAAAGAATGAGTTACTTAATAATGTTTATGTTAATTAGTTTCCTGATTCTGATTCATGAATTAGGTCATTTCATTGCGGCCAAATTATCGAATATACCAATCGAACTATTTTCCGTCGGCTTTGGCCCAAAATTATGGTCCTTTCGCAAGGGCCAAACTGAATATCGCCTCTCAGCCTTGCCGATTGCCGGGTATGTTTTACCTAAGATGGAAGATATAGATGACTTCTTTCAAATCAGTTCTTCCAGGCGAATCGCCTTTGCCCTGGGCGGGCCTTTAGCAAATATTGTTTTGGCTGTAATTTGTTTGGGTTTTTTAAACGCATTGACAATGGGCCTTTCATTTTATGCCGTTCTGATTTTCCCGTTTGTCCAGATAACAAAAATAACCTCTCAATTTTTATACGCGTTACCGTCTTTATTCTCCAGCCCCGATAAGCTGTCCGGAGTAATTGGAATCGTAGCTATGGGCGGGCAAATGGTTGCCGGCGATTTCTTGAATATATTGAACTTGGCCGTAATGCTTAATATTAATCTTGCGGTATTAAACCTGCTGCCGATTCTGCCGTTTGATGGTGGAAAGATTGTTTTTTGCCTCCTCGAAAAAATCCATCGTTCCTTTCTCAAGCTGCGAATGCCTCTTACTGTAACAGGTTGGGTTTTGCTTTTGGGATTGATGTCTTACGTTACAGTACTCGACATGTGCAAGTACGTTTTCAAAATCTATGCGTAGCTAAACAACAATAAATGAAATATTCTTTAATGGATGAATAAGATGAATTTAATGCCGGAGGAGGGACTCGAACCCTCACCCTGTTGCCAGGACGGGATTTTGAATCCCGCGCGTCTGCCAATTCCGCCACTCCGGCTTACCTGGTTTAGAATCGGCTGTTTATTAAGCTAATAATAATAAATAATCAGTAATCAATAGTCAATAGGCAATAGGTAAATAAATTATGGCGGCTGTTATTCTTTCCAGTGCCGCTGTACAATACCATCCCTTATCTTAAACACAATGGTATGTTCGATTTCCTTCTTATCTTTGATAGCGATAGGTGGCGGAAACATGGCGAATTGGTTGTCCCTTGTTTCCGTGCATTTGTACCTGAGGTACTCGTCGCCATCTTCCGTCATGCTCTGTTCGGTAGGCTCACCGACTATCGCCATAAGCTCCTCTCTTGTAGTTATGCCATGCTTAATCTGTCTGAGCTGTGAATTTTCAACACCACTATAACGTACGTCACTTTGGGTGGCCACACAACCGGCCAGAAGAACCGATGTTATAACAAGCGACACAAAAAGAGCAGTTTCATTAAATTTATAATTTTTCATTTTTCGTATCTCCTAAATTATTTGACACTTCTCTTGAAACATTCTAAAAAAACTACCACGCCTTTAAATCACATATAATATCAAACGACTCTTTCAATATCCACGTTTTATCATTTCTATCATATAAAAGGCACGCGAAATCCCAATAGTAACAAAAAAACATCTAAACAACAGAATCTTAGCCGGCATAAAAAAATCATCACAAGGTATTTTATAAAAGAACCGAGTTAAATTCTGAAATATATCAACTATATCACCTTATTCTTATCGAACAATCGTCTGTCTTGATATATTGCCTGCCTTCTCTCCGGTTCCGATTTTTCCTTTATTTTCGACGGAAGGGCTCCTTGAGCTGCTTCTGAACCCACTCTCGATTTAGGAGTGTAATCCCATATGGTACAAGCGTGATTTCCGGTTTGACCGATTTTTTCATAGCCTCGTTGTAACACTTCAGGGCCTCATCCCGCTGTCCGAGCAAGTCAAGAAGAAGTCCCTGAAATGTCAATGCGACGAACACTTGCATAGAATCTCCCTTTGCCTGGACTTGAGCCTCTTTGGCTGCCTTAAGGGCCTGCTCATAATATTTCCCATCATACAATGTCAGAGCAAGCTTAAACCAGCTATCCGTATTTGTCAGTTCCCTGTTTTTGGTTTCGTTGAAAGCATCAAGGGCCTTCTTTCCTGCATTTATCCACGGAAGCTCTTGGATAGCCTGAGTAAGCTGCTCGGCTGTCATCGGAGGTGGCGGAATAACTAATGGCAGCACTTGGTCAGGATCGAGACGAACGTTTTTGAGCGGCGATTGGCTTTCGAACCGGATTATATTGACCTTGCGAAGACGATTCGTAAAGGCTCGTTGAGTAGAGCCGTCTTCGAAATGTGCCGCCACCGGCACCGGCATCTTCAAATCACGAAGGCGGTGAACCTCTATTTCGGTTACGTAAGCGTTGCCTTTCTTCTCGCATACCTGCGAAGATATCTCGTATGAAAGACATTTATTAGAGTTCACCCATTGCTCGAAAAACCATCCCAGGTCTTCTGAGCTTTCCTGCTCACATATCGCCCGAAACTCATGCAGTCCGAGCCTGCGTCCGGCGAACTCTTTCAGACATCGCCGATAGATGCGGTCAAACAAAGACTCTCCGAGAACGCAATCCAGAGCACTGATAACGCCAAAGCCCTTGCCGTGAATCACTATATTATTGAAATCAAACTTAACTTTGGATTTTTCCTCTGGTGAGATATTGATAGTTGTATCGACACCATCACGTACTCCTTTGATGTACCTAGCCATGAGTTCCTGATGTTTTTGCTCACCCAGACCTCTCGCACGGCAGTACTCTCTGTCTGCGTAGATTCCCAATCCTATCCAGAGCCAGCCCGGATCGTCCTTTTCCATAACATACCTACTCCAGTATTGATGAGCTATTTCGTGCGCTGTAATCCATCGCCAGTGTAGCTCTGATTTTTCATCCATCCGGCCCATGCCATGAATGCCAACGATATTAGTAGCTATCGGATAACCGCCGGCAGGTCGGTCCATCCCCGGAATGATTGTCAGAATACGATAGGGATAGAATCCGAATCGTTCCCTGTAGAAATTGATTGCATCGACAGCCGTTCCATACAGTAACTCGGCGCACTTTTTATCCCCGGGCTTATAAAGACATCGGACAACAACATCCAGGGCCCGGTCTTCAAAAACTTCGTATCCCTTACCTAAAAAAAAACCGAAAGAAGGTATCGCCTCAGCGCGATAGTAACCTGTACTCTGGTCAAATCGACCGCTCGTGGCAACGGTATATGCTTCCGGGAAATCAAGCTTGACCTGATAATCATCATGGGTATCAAAGCCCCACCATAACCGAGGCCAGTCGGTCACAGGCCCAATGCTGTTCGGTTCTCCGAGCCCAAAAGGCACGAGAGAAAACTCGACTTCCAGCCTTAACGACTGGCCTGGATTGAGAGGCTCGTCTAATTTGAAATCCTGTGGGAACGATTCTATGGGTGTAGATAATTCCACAGCTTCGCCATTAACCTTGATTTTCAGGTTTCGTTCTCCGAGTTCAGACCATTTAAGAGCAAGCGTTTGCATTGACTTGGATGTAGTATTGACAAAAGAAATAACTTCCTTGCCCTCAAATCGGAGGACTTTTTCTGAAGTGATAATGCAGTCGATTTTATAGTTTGCGTGCGGCGGTTGTCTCGGGACCCAATACCCAACAGGTTCTTCGGCCCTGGCGATACTTGTGGATGCCGTCAGGGCTAAAACAGTCAGGATATAAATCAAATGTAAAAATAACCTCATTCTTCGAATGTTCTCTCGTCCGCTGATAGCTTTGTATGCTCTATACCGAGTTTGGGATATTATAGAGCGCCAGAATGGCGTTGTGCCGGTTCCCAAGTCAATTATGTAAGCAGATTCCATCTTTGCTCCTTTCATGTATGACCACCATTGAGTTTCTTTGAAATTATCTTATTTTTATTGAACCATCGTCGGTTATAATTTCCACGTTCGCCGAAAAGTTCCCCGGGGCCGTAAAGTCGATAGCACCGTCATTCGTAACCATCGAAACATTACAAACACCTCCGTCGTTTTCGTTATATATCACCGTGATTCTTCCATCATCGCTCTGTAAATTTATATCGCCGGTAACATCTTCTATTCTGGTCGAACCATCATTACTTCTGACTTTTATATTCCCGACGATTCTTGAAAAAGTTACTCTGCCATCGTCGGTATGAATATCGATCCATCTATCATCCTTGTGTAACTGTACGTCGGTATTAACATCTTGTACAGTGATTGAGCCGTCGCCGCTTTTTACTTTTATATCGCCGCTTATTTGTGAAATATTAACTTTACCGTCATCGGTCTTTATTTCAATATCCCCATTGATGTTTTCTGTCGTAATATCCCCATCATCCGCACTAACTTCCAAATTACAGTCTTTCGGCACCATCGCTGTGAATTGAACATCTACACTCTCGTAATTCCGTATCACCGGCTTTTCAAGTATAACTATTAGTTTTGAACCAAATTTTTCAAGCTTGACTTTCGATTCTTCAGCTATTCTTCTGGCCATTTTATCCGAATAGGCTCCGGCAATAATCGTAGCAGTAAGACTGCACTCTGTAACGTCAGCACTGGTTATAGTAATCCAGCCGTCATTGCTCTTGCCTGAAAATAAAGTAACACCCGACATTGACTGGGATAGCTGGACCGTTCTTTCATATCTGGAATGAAAGAGAGTTAATCTTAATGTGCTGATTTCACAACCTGCGATAGTGACAAAACAACAAAACAAACTATAGAGTAATATTCTTCTGAAGTTATACATTTTCATTATTCTTCTCTTTCAAAAAAAAACCTAATCTTACAATCCTTGTAACAATCTTAATAAATTTTCCGCCGACTGTAAAAAGATTTGAGACAAGTAATTCTGTCAATCAAACGTTACAGTTTTGTTACGGTTTTATCTTTTTTTTGTTATTTTTTATGTTTTTTATTTCCTCCGGTCGATTAATATTACTGATATATGGATTCGCTATTCTGGCGAAAATAGTTTTGTACAGTCTCAAGTAGGAGAAACGAAAATGTGCAATACTTGCGGATGCCGCTCAAAAAAGAAAAAGAAGGTCAAAAAGAAAACAGCAAAGAAAAAAACAGCCAAAAAGAAAACCAAGAAGAAATAATTCCTCCCGCTTGTCGCCGCAAGCCGCAGGCGACAAGCTTGCCTTTAACGGAGAACCGGAAGTAACTATTTCAAAAACGGTTTCACGCCGTTAGCAGGGAATATGTCATCCTGTATTTTCCTCCGTTAATTGCCATCATCAATTGAGACCTAATTTCTGGTTCGTGAAGTGTTTCGTCAATGCTTCATAAAGCTTTCCATTAAACGTCCCCTCGATTTCCTCAAGGCTCTTAAATCCAAAAATCCATGCGATAGCGATTGGATCGCACCTGTAGTCAGTATGACCTTCATAGAAACCATAACGCATGATGTAATATGGCAACATTTCGCTAAAGTTAATATTGGAGAGCTTATTTTGAAGTTCAGACATTTGATGTGTGGAAAGATTGGGATACCTTTCTTTTAGAAACGCTTTTTCTGTAATAGACATTTCACGGCGTATATTTAAATCAAACTTTCCCTGTATCTCATCTTGAAATATGGATACCTGCCATCCCTTTGTTCCTTCCGTCTTGAGGATAACTTTTTTCCCATTGTAGAAGAAGTGTTTGATATTAGAAAATCTTCCAAACTTTCCCAATTCCATTTCCTTTAGGATAATATTCCAGACATGAAATAGAGGTTTGGCCATTTGCGGATGTGTAAGACCCAACTTTTTTACCAAGTTGTTATCGCCTTTTAGGACAGAGATAATGTCTTCATCTTCAGCCATAAAGCCCGCCCATGAAAATCTATTTGGCCGGCCGATGTACGTGATAAGTGAAACAGGAATGCCTGTTATCATATCCTTTTTTTCCAATTCATCATCGAGATGCAGGCCAGTTTTAGCTAATGATGGAAAATCCCCGGAATTCACATGAAGCTGTGAATCCTTACCAAATTGACTCCCAATTCTTCTGCTGTAAAGTAAAGGATTTCCATTTTCGACAGTAACAGGTATAAGTGTATATTTTTCATGATTTGTAAGAGAAAGTAAAATATCCATTCCATCTTTTGTTGTAAATGGGGAGGGAATATCCGGTCTGAAATCGAGTGTCTTCGGATAACACGGATATGTTTTCTTATTGTAATAAACCTTATCAGGCTGGATTTTTCTCATATTTGTTTCCAGGCTTTTCTTTTCTTCGGACTTTCTCCCAAATATCCCGTAAGCTTTCGTACTCCCTGCAAGCCCGACTACTCCGAGGATTAGAACAACCACCACAAACCAAGTAACCGCTCGTTTCTCTGTCAACATGTCCAATTCTCCTTTCAATCAGTTCATACTTAGGCCAATCACGTGCTCAATATCTTCTTCACAGTAAAAAGTAGAACGAGAAAAAGAGAGAAACGGTTGACAAAAATCCCCACTGTCCCGAATGGCATGAAGATAAGCGTTAACATTTTATAAGACAAAGACTTGAAAA
>CAZIAN010000263.1:0-6943 GCA_964537355.1 uncultured Pirellulales bacterium
AGTAACCAAAGAGCCGAATGAACCACAGCAACAACTGCCTTCTTTTGTTCATAAAGTCGCCGATTAAGGGACAGGTCAAGACACGTCTTGCCGCCGAAACAGACGGAGATTTCGTAGTCGAACTCTATAAATGTTTTGTTGAAGATACGATATCTCTTGCAGAAAATCTTGGTGTCCACTTGGAGCTTTGCTTTTATCCGGCCAATATGAAATCGACTTTTTCGAAATGGCTGGGTGAACAATACTTTTATACCCCTCAGGTTGGTGATAACCTGGGTGAAAGGCTCAGGAACGCCTTTGGCAAAGCGTTTGAAAAAGGCTTCTCAAACGTTGTAGCTATCGGGTCCGACAGCCCCGACCTGCCAGCAAATTATTTAACAGAAAGTTTCGAGGTACTTGATGCGCATGATACCGTAATAGGTCCAGCCAATGACGGAGGATACTATCTTATTGGCTTCTCAAAAGAAGGATTCGTCCCAGAGGTATTTGACAATATCTCATGGAGTACCGACAGCGTTTTCGAGCAGACGGATAGTATTCTGAAACGGCATGGACGAAAGATGTATCTCCTGCCGTTGTGGCATGATGTGGACACAATAGCAGACCTAAAATCATTATTATTGAGAACAAGAAACACAGCATTTGAGAAATCGAAAACCTATTCATATTTGACGGCAAATGGGTCGTGGAGTAAACCTGATGTTCGATTATGATGTCGTAATAATAGGGGCCGGTTCGGCCGGTCTGGTTGCCTGCAAGGTGGCTAACGGATTGGGTAAAAGGACGGCCCTTATCGAAAAAAGAAAACTGGGTGGAGATTGCACCTGGTTCGGCTGCGTTCCGAGCAAAACACTCATCAAATCAGCAAATATTGCCTACCAGATGACTCGACTTCGAGAATTCGGGCTGGAACCTTCGGCGCCCATCGAATTAAATGCCGACAGGGTCATGGCACACGTCAGAGCGGTTGTACATGCCGACGCAGACGGCCATCCGCCGAAGTCTTATGAAGCCGAGGGCATAAACGTCCTGTTCGGAGCACCTTTTTTTCTGGATAACCATCGTATCGATCTTGATGGGAAAAAGATATCGTCTAAAAAGTTCATCGTCTGTACAGGCTCTCATCCATATGTACCATCCATCAAGGGACTTGAAGACATTCCTTATCTGACCAATGAAACAATTTTTAACCTTGAAGCTTTACCCAAGTCGATGATTATTCTCGGCGCAGGTCCTATTGGCATTGAGCTTTCCGCAGCACTAAATCGTCTTGGCGTAAAAATTACGATTATCCAGAGGTCGGCTGATATCCTAAAGAAAGACGACAAGGAGCTTGTCGATAGACTGGTTCAGATATTGCGAGCGGAAGGTGTAGAAATACTGACCGAAACACAAACAACGAGATTTGCCCGCCAGGGAGATAAACTAGTTGCCGATATTGAGGACGAAAAAGGCGATCGACAAATTGAGGCCGAATCCGTTTTGGTTTCCGTCGGCCGAAGGCCGAACCTGGATGGCCTGGCACTGGAAAAGGCTGGCGTCGAGTTTGATTCAAAGGGCATCAAAGTTGATAGTCATCTCAAAACCAATGCTAAGAATATCTACGCCTGCGGAGATGTTGTACCACCGTATCTATTCAGCCATATCGCAGAGTACGAGGCTATAATCGCTACGACCAATGCGTGTTTCGGCCTGCCCATAAAAACAGCCAATTACGACAATGTTCTCTGGACAACTTACACCGATCCCGAACTTGCTCATGCAGGATTGACCGAAGAGCAGGCAAGGCGGCGATATGGTGACAATATCAGAATCTATCGATGGGAGCATAAAGACGTCGATCGTGCAAAAACCGACTTGGCTCAGAACGGCCTGAGTAAATTTATCTGTGACAACAAAGGCAAGCTCCTCGGAATTCACATCCTCGGCCACGGTGCAGGCGAGCTGATGCATGAGGCACAACTGGCCAAATCTCTGGGATTGCCTTTTAGTAAAATTGCCTCGGTGATTCACGCTTATCCGTCATATTCGGATGCTGTTCGCCAGCCGGCTAAACGCTGTTACATCGATATCTTACAAAGCAATTTCTTCATAAAGCTGATTAAAAAAATCGTCCCGAAAAAGAAAGATTAAAAATACAATGACCGAAACAGAAAATAAACCAGAACAGTCATTATCCTCCAATCAGCAGAGTGAAAGGAAAATTACTAAAGTTATTGTTTTAGCAATAATTATCGCTGGTGTGATTACAGGAACAATATTCCTGCCGGTAAAGGATTGGCTGATAAAGTCTTTGGAGTGGACACAGGGATTAGGCTTCTGGGGGCTCGTGTTTGTAGCAGCGTTTTATATCGTAGCCTGCGTATTGTTTCTGCCCGGCTCGATTTTGACCCTTGGGGCAGGTTTTATTTTTAAGGTCGTTCGTGGAAGTATCACCGTTTCAATAGGCAGCACACTGGGAGCATGCGCCGCTTTTTTGGTTGGGCGAACGATAGCCCGCAAATGGATAGCCGCTAAGGTCGCTAAAAATGAGAAGTTCGCCGCGATTGACGAGGCAGTTGCCCAACAGGGATTCAAAATTGTGCTATTGACGAGGCTAAGCCCGGTCTTTCCGTTTAACATGCTGAACTACGCTTTCGGGCTTACAAAAATTTCATTCTGGAAGTATGCTCTGGGTTCATGGATAGGCATGATGCCGGGAACGATAATGTACGTTTATTTCGGAGCGGGACTGCGCAGCCTCGCGGATGTTGCCGCCGGAAACGTTGAAAAAGGAACAGCAGGTACGGTATTCTTCTGGCTTGGTCTGGTCGCAACAATAGTGGTTACCATATTTGTCACTCGCGTTGCCCGCAATGCACTAAGACAAGCGGTCCCGCAAACCACATCAGAAACAATCAAAACAGAACAAGGGCAGTAGCTCTGATTAAAGGGACAAAATCAATGGCAAGAAAATTTCGTTATGACGTCATCCAACGCTGGGAAGGCAATCCATTAATAACCATAGAAGACATTCCATTCCCGTGCAATACAGTCTTCAACGCAGCCTGTGCGAAATACAACGGCCAATACATTCTTCTTTTGCGAGTCGAAGATTTGACCGGCCGGTCCGTATTTGCCCTGGCACGCAGTAATGACGGGTACAAGTTTGAGCTTGAACCGGAACCGGTTATGACACCCTGTAAGGGTCAGGGCTGTTTTGATGAATACGAAAGGAAAGGTATTGAAGACCCGCGGATTACTGAAATAAACGGTACGTTCTACATAATGTACACTGCTGTATCGCCCTATGGGCCGCTGCTTGCGCTGGCAAAAACAAAGGATTTCAAAAAATTTGAACGTATAGCTCTAATCAGTGAGCCGGAGAACAAGGATGGCGCCCTTTTCCCGGAGAAGGTAAACGGAAAGTACGCTCGCCTTGACAGACCCGTCTCAGGAGGCGAGGGCAACATTTGGCTGTCCTGCTCGGACGACCTTATCACCTGGGGACATTCGCGATGTATTATGACTACTCGCGGCGATCTCTGGGACTGCTCGCGTATCGGAGCTTCTTCTCAGCCGATCAAGATTGAAGACGGTTGGCTCATCATCTACCACGGAGTCAAAGATGTGTCCGGCGGGCCTATCTACAGACTCGGTGCAGCCGTATTGGCTTACGACGACCCGTCTAAGGTCCTGTGTCGAAGTGCTATACCGATTCTTTCCCCGCGAGAGTATTATGAACGAGTGGGCGACGTGAACAATGTGGTATTCTCCTGTGGCGCCATACTCGAAGATGATAGGCAGGAGTTAAAGGTGTATTACGGTGCGTCGGACACATCCATCTGCCTCGGCACGGCAAAAGTAAATGAACTGATGCAGTTCTGCACTATCGGGGAGTTTTAATTAGCGTTAGGAATTGGTTTTAACAAAAAAAGCTGAAATTCCCCAAATAGAAGCTCTTTCTGATCAGACCTTTTCTCTGTTAGAACATTTATTTCCCAAACGCCCGCGTCTTCACTTCTTCACTAGGTCGAGCCTTCTGAGAATTGCGGAAATTTTTTCGATATAATAAAGGTCTGCTTTGCACCAGGGCTGGTCGAGTTTGGACGCAAGTTGCTCAGTGGAGATTACGCCACCGTCCGCCCCGCCTATAAATAATCCTCGTGCCAGATGCGGCGGTGATATATAGTTCTCACCGCCAATCATACGCTCACCAAATGCCTGATACCACAATGGAAGCCCTTTCATAAGCGACTTCAGATTGTACTTTAAACCCTCTGATGCAAACTCACCAAGCATGGCCGATACTTCAGGAACCAGAGCAATATAGCGAGGGACCTTCGCCTGGTGAAGACCCTTACTTGCAACCTTGGTTGGGCGAATGAGCCATCTATCCGCACGCTCGTGGTGTACTCGTTCTGCCACCATCGTAGCCAACAGTTTTCGTGCTCTCTTAGACGATTCATCGGCTCTCTCCATAATTCTGATTCCTGCTATAAGGCCCGCTATCTGGGCATTTAGATGCTCAGCATCGTCATTCGTGCCGCTGTGTGAGAAATGAAAGCCTCCATCCATAAAATCTTTGCATATCCGTATCACTTGCGGCGCCTCTTCCATAACTCTTTCCCATCTGTTCGCATAGTGTGCATATGTCCAAAAGCCATAGATATCTTCGATACTAAATCTATACTTATTAGGTTTATCGGCAAATGCCCTCATGCCGGGTCCCAGATTGTAAAGTTCGCGGCGTTCGGCATTACTGTCGTGCAACGGTTTTGACAGCGGCATGCCGCTTTCGAATATTCGATCAAGCCAGACAATCGCTTTGCGTCCGACAGGACTGGACAGGTGCGGCAGTGCAAGCGACACAATCTGGATAGTCTGGGCCGTGCGCTCGAAATGCTTCTCTTCTCCGCTTATACCCAGTTCCACAATAAACGGCGCCCATGGCCAGCCGTCTATAAGTTCCAGCACTTCAGCATCGAGCCGTGCTCGGAGTTGTTCGGCAGTTCGTGAATTTGCCTGCGTTACCTTGGCAGGGAACGGTTGCCGGATATATACATCGAGTCTATTTGGATTAATTACGATCTTCTCGATACCATCATGAAATGATCCGCTATCTCTGCTGGCAACATTACCTCCTGCGATACAAGCCGGCAGCCGGCTCTTTATCATAGGCGGAGGCTTTGTCCCACCTGTATCAGTTGTTGGGACATCCGGTCCGGCTATGCAAACCACTTGTGAACCCACAACCCAGAAAAGCCGATTGCCGGCAACAGCACATATTGATCTGTCCGGACCGTGCCATTCGTTAGGCAAGCCGGTAAGGTATCCCTCTTTTGCCAGCTTTTTGGCTCCCTCAAAACCTCCGGGAACTGCAGCAGGGCCGAATATACCTCCATAAGTGTCACGCCCCGCCCAGATGGTTGTCACCTCCAGTGTCTTCAAGTTAAGCCCGGCCAAAGTACCCTGATGAGTGCATATAAGCATATCACCCATTATGGACAAGGCCTGCGTTTCATCACCAATCATAGCGAATGGATACCAGTTCCGATCGCCTTCGCCGGCGGGCCAGTAGAAATCGAATCTCCCGGTTCGGGGGTCGATTCTGCCCATTGCGTTATACCGCCTTACACCGCGCAGGTAATATGTAAGGGCACTGCGGCAAAACGTATAGAGTTCCCCGGTTTTCGGATTGAACGTCGGTGGTGTCGGCGGATTGTGAAGTCCGCCAGTATAGAACACAGGTGCCGTCCACTGCTCTTCGCCGTCTTCAAGTCTAAGGGCGTAAAAGCATCTATCGTATCTGTAACTCTCGAGGTACTCTACGACACCATCCTGTTCAGCCTTTCTTCTCCGCGGTGTCGGATGCATAATCAGGTCATTCCATTTGTCCAACAGAACCTGATCCTCGTCTGTTTTTCCAAGTGAAAGCTGAATCCGCTTCAGCATATCACCATTTCGTCCGAGTACTGTATGAAACGAGTCGGCTGGATTTGTTCGGACTACTGCAAGTCCCTGCCAGATGGTTGGACCTTGATCTCTCATAGAAAGACCTTCGAGCTTATCCGATTTCCAGAGTAACTCGCCTTGCGGGCTTACGCAATAAACGTGCATATCTTCAGAACCGAATATGACCTTATCTCCCGAAGGAGAAAATGATGCAGGCTTCAAAATCATACCCCCGGTTTTCGCGGCCCAAAGAAACTCACCCGTTTTTGCAGATATTGCATGGAAAATGCCCGCCCTGTCACCAAAGTAAACTTTCCTACTGTCACATGCAGGCGAAGCCCATATTCCAGCTCCTGCATTGTATTTCCAGACAAGCAAGCCATTCTTGGCATCTATACAATACAAATGTCCCTCGGCAAATCCTTCGTCAGCACCAAAATACAGTCTGCCTTTTTCATAACACGGTGATGCCCCAATTGGACCTGCGGCCTTAAATTTCCACACTATCCCGCCATTTCTGATATCGAGCGCATACATATTGCCCGCAAATGTCCCGACAAAACATAAATCCTCTGCAACGATTGCTTCGACCCGGGTTGCGATCATCTCATCATGAAAGTCCCGATACCACTTCCTCTCATATGGTCCCTGTATGACTTCGTCTGTGTATCCGCTTCTCTGATAGTCTTTGTGTAGGGTTTTCCACTGGGATTCGGCGATTGTCTGTCCTGAATACACAAACACGCCGGCTAAAAATAGAAAGAGACCAATCCAATTCCTGAGCTTATTTGCTTCCATATAGTTACGACAAAAATATCCTTTCCTTCTGTGAGACGGGTTTCCGCCTCGTTTGGAAGCGTCCGAACTTGGCCTGAGAGAACTCAAACGGGACGGCGGCAAAAAATGTTAATTGATTTGCCATATTTAGGCAACTTTTTTTGATTACATCTTCGGTTACCATTGACCCTATCGATTTCTTCTTTCCCTAAACGGACAGAATTGCTATCCT
>CAZIAN010000264.1:0-6907 GCA_964537355.1 uncultured Pirellulales bacterium
CACCGATTGATTCCAGCTTCCTGATATATTGGCCGATTCCGAGGTTAAGCTCCTGCAAATTTAATATCGGATAGAAAATCAACTGACCCGGGTTGTGTGCTGTTGTGCCGCCGCCCCTGCGGATATCGACTATGTCGATATGTTTTTGTGCTAAATCGTCCTTGGTAGCTAATAGTTTATTTGCACTTTGCCGAGCGCCGAGAGTAATGACAGGGGGGTGCTCAACTATTAAAACAGTGTTTTGTATTTCACCGAGGCGTCTTTTCTCTTGCAAGTGGTGCTGCAACTGCAGGATTTCTTTATAATCAGCAAGCCCGCAGTCAATAATACGAAGAGAATTTACGAATTTCGATTCACAAATCTCAGTTGTAGATTGTTCTAACATGCGTATTCGGTTATACCTTTGGTGGATTGTGTAGGCTCAGGCCGAAAGCGTCTTCGACAGCTTCCTTGAGCACCTCTGAAACGGTCGGATGAGGGAAGCTTATCTCTGTGATTTTTTCAGTGCTGCCTATAAGTGTTCTTGCTGCGCCAATCATCTCAGTTACCACAGAGCCTACCATTGTGACTCCGATGATTTTGTTGGTTGAGTTGTCTCTTACGGCTCTTATTTCGCCGATGGTTTCATTGTGTGATACACTTCGGCCGTTTGCTTTGAAGAACGACCTTCCGACGGAGACGTCGAGGCCCTGATCTAAGCATTTTTGTTCGCTTTTGCCGACGGATGCAATTTCCGGGAACGTATAAACAGCTCGTGGTATAAGCGAATAGTCGGCTATATTTTCATCACCTCCCGTGGCATTGACTGCTGCAACCTCGGCTTCTGCGAAGGCGCCGTGGGCTAAATAGGTAGTGCCGACGGCATCACCGATGGCATAAACGCCGGGGGCATTGGTTTCCAGCTTTTTGTTAACAGCAATAGCGGGGCCGTTCATCTGTAGATTCAGGGCCTGCACGGTTTCCTCATCGACAATTGCTCTTCGGCCTACGGAGACAAGCACTTTTTCGGCGTCGATTGTTTGGCCGCTTTCGAGTGATACTCTTGCCGGTGTACCGGTTGTATCGACGGAAGTTACCTTTTGAGAAGTGAGTGAATCGATACCGAGCTTTTTGAATTCGCGTTCTATGAGCCGGCCTACCCATTGGTCTTCCATAGGAATCAATCTTGAAAGAGCTTCTACGATTGTTACTTTAGTTCCCATTGCAGCATAGACACATGCCATTTCACAGCCTATTACTCCACCGCCTATTATTACCATTGAGCCGGGAATTTGCTGTAAGCCCAGGGCTTCTTTGCTGCTGATTACGATTTGGCCGTCAAATTGGACAGACGGAATCTGGCTCGGTTGTGAACCTGTCGCCAGGATTATTTTGCCGGCCTGTATCTGCGTTGTTGCGGTATCTGTTTCAATTTTGATTTGGTTAGGTGCTGTAACTACGGCCCGGCCTTGTATTATTTCCACTTTGTGGCTTTTTATTAATCCTGTTAGACCTTTTCGAAAGCCACCTACTACGGCATCTTTTCTTGCCTGGATTTTCGGCCAGTTGGCAGTAGCCGCATTGACGTCAATACCCATCATCGCGGCATGTTTAATCATTAGCAGCGTGTGGGCCGAAGCAAGCAATGTTTTCGACGGGATACATCCGCGATTCAGGCATGTACCGCCAATACAATCTTTTTCGACTACTGCTACAGAAGCGCCTCTTTGTGCACATCTTATAGCGGCGGCGTAACCACCCGGGCCGCTGCCGATTACTACAACATCAAAACTGTCAGCCATTATTTGAGTTCCTTTTTTTTTACTACAGTATCTTTTTTGAAATATCAATGGATAGTCTAAGCAGGACGATAAGGGTTATTTTGAGGATTATACCATGCAAGGAGCCGGTCGTGCAATTGATTTCGCACCTTTTTCAGGGCTGGGTCGTTGATACGATTTACGAATTCGCCCGGGTCGGTCTCGTGGTCATACAATTCATGCGTTGAGCCGTGGTTGAAAATATACTTATATCGCCGGGTGCGAATCATATATTCAGAGGTTTTGTTCCTTAAATTATATTCACTGAACGCCCCCGATGGCCCTTTCATATCAGGTTTTCGCAGAATATCGGCAAAGCTGGTCGCATCCATCTTTTCAGGTGCATCCGGAATATCAAGCAGAGTCGTCTTTTCAGGTTGTTTGAGCCCGGTCAAGTCAACTAATGTTGGGTATAGGCCGAAGTATTCAGTTAATGCAGCGGTCACTTTGTTCTGTGGTAGATGATTCGGATAGCTTACAATCAACGGCACTTTAACAGACGGCTCAAACAGACAAAACTTTTGGTATAGCCCGTGCTCACCGTCCATCTCGCCATGGTCGGAAGTATATATAACTATGGTATTATTCAGAAGCTCTTCTTTTTCGAGTGCCTTGTACACGTATCCTACACATGTGTCAACAAAGGCGAGATTGCCGAGGTAACCTGCTCGATGTGCCCGCTGGCGTTTTTGGCCCTGTGCTTTCATATTTTTAATGCGTCGCTGGATGTGTGGTGGATATTTGGATATATCGCCGACTTCCGGGAGCTTCATCTTATCAACGGGATATTTTTCGGCCCATTCTCTCGGGGGATAGAAGGGGGAATGCGGTTTCATAAAACTGGTGAGCAAAAAGAAAGGCTGCCGACGATATCTGGTAATGAATTTGGCCGCCTCGCGGGCTATAAACATATCCAGATGGTCTTCAGCTTCAAGTTTTGAGGCCATGCTGTCAAAGTTGTATTTTTCAACATTGCCAACCCAGGGGCTGCCCTTGGGCCATAATCCGTCGATATCAGGCAGGCCGGCACCGCTATCATCCACTGTTTTGAAAAAGTGCTGTCCCAGGGGATGGTTGGCAATCTCATTAGCGTAATGCTGCACTTTTGGACCCAAATACATCAGCCAGTCATTGATGGACATATAATACTCGAAACCGTGATTGTGGGCATTTGCAAAGTGCATCTTGCCGATTAAAGCGGTCAGATAACCGTTTTCAGCAAAATGATGAGCCATCGTGCGGTATCGCCAATCAAGCTGGTTGGTATTGGTTATTGCTCCGGTGCTGTGTGAATACAGCCCGGTCAACAATGCCATTCTTGAGGCGACACAGACAGGGTAGGGACAATAAGCGTTTGTGAATCTAACACCGCGCGAGGCAATCAGATCGATATTTGGTGTTGGAACCAGGTCTCTACCGGCACAGGTCATCAGGTCCGCTCGATGCTGGTCGGTCATAAGGAAAAGAATGTTTGGCTTGTTAAGGTTTGAAGGTGAATGAGAAGTCGGCAACGCTTTCGGAGAGTCAGATGTTTTAGTTTCAGCAACCTTGCAGCCGAGTAATGAAGAAGCGGCTCCCAATCCGGCGGTTTGCAGGAATTCCCTTCTCCCGAGATAGTTTTTTTTCATGATATTTTACACTTACAAGATTTCATTATTATAAACAAGAACTCACGAATTTATTTCCCAAATTACTTTTGTTGCCGACTACCCCATTCATTCGCCCTTGCCGGGTCGTAATCCGGATTCGGTGTGGGCATTTTGGCGTTAACCGATTCTCTCCAGGCTGCGAGCTTTTTCTGTAGCCGGGCGGCTTTTTTGGGTAGTTTTGTTGCGAGATTGTTCTTTTCTGAGATGTCGCGTTTGAGATTGTAAAGCTCGAGCCTGCCATCCTCATAGAACTCGATTAGCTTGAAGTCTCCGTCTCGAATTGCACCGGCTGGTCTGGAGTGATGATAATGAGGATAATGCCAGTATATCGCTTTGCGTTTGAGCTTTCCGGTTCGTTTGAGTAACGGTAAGATACTTTCTCCGTCGAGTATATGTGACGGACTAATTTTGGCTCCAACAATCTCTAAAAAGGTCGGATAGAAATCGACACTGATAACAGGTGCAGAGCAGGTGGTTCCCGGTTTGACTACGCCGGGCCAGCGAACAATTAGCGGTTCACGGATTCCACCTTCGTAAAGAGTTCCCTTTTCGCCGCGAAGTGGTTCGTTAGTTGAGACAGGCTCTCTGTTGCCCCGATATCCGCCATAGGCCTGATATAACCCCCCGTTATCTGAGAAGAAGATTACCATGGTTTTTTCGGCAAGATTTAATTCGTCGAGTTTCCTTATTATCCGGCCTATACTATTGTCCAGGTGCTCGACCATAGCTGCATAGGTTGGATTATTGACGCCGGTTGGCGGCTTTGCTTTGTTTTGATATTTGTCGATAAGTTCCTGTGGAGCTTCCAATGGGATGTGCACAGTGTTGTGTGACAGATGGATGAAAAACGGTTTGTCTGAGTTGTTTTGGATGAATTCGATGGCGCTATCGGTGAAAGAGGTAACTCGTTTGTCGTTGCGATTAGTTCCTCCCTGAATGGCCATATCGAAGCCCTGGTGCTCAGGGAAATATTCCCGTCCACCGAGATGCCACTTGCCGATGTGGGCTGTGGTGTAGCCCTGTTTTTTAAGTGCTTCGGGGATAGTAATTGCTTCAAGGGGTAACTGTAACCTGTTCTGTGGTACAATGAGCTTTTCCCATGGCCGCCAATGACCCGGTATAAAATCTGTAATGCCTACTCTTGCCGGATACTGGCCTGCGAGGATGCTCGCGCGAGTTGGTGAGCAGACGGGGCAGGCGGCGTATGCATTGGTGAAGCGCATCCCTTCTTTGGCCAACCGGTCGATATTGGGTGTCTCATGAAACTTGCTGCCATAGCAGCCTACGTCTGTCCAGCCCATGTCATCTATAAGTATGAAAACGATGTTTGGTTTTTGGTATGCTTGATGAGTGGTTGATAGCTGTTGAGAGTTGGCCATGCAGCTCGGCAAAGCCAGCGATGCGGCCCCGAATCCCACAGTTTTCAAAAAGACACGACGTTTCATAAAATTCTCCTTCCAACATGCTCAATAAAAAATAATACACTATTTTCAGAGCTTAAAATATTCTGTTGCTTTCTGGTTTATGTAATCACCGATGGCCAGTGATGCGGTAGCGGCCGGCGAGGGTGCATTTAATACATGAATACAATTTCTATGTTTTTCAATCCTGAAATCATCAATCAGTTCGCCGTTTTGACCAAGGGCCTGGGCCCGTACACCTGACTTGCCGGGCTTGATATCATCGAGGGCCAGTGAAGGAATAAGTCTTTGCAATTGCTGAAGGAATGATTTTTTTGAAAACGCCCTTTTGTATTCCCCCAACCCGTATTTCCAGTGCCCCAACAACATTTTCCAAAGACCGGGATAAGTTATAGCATCCCAGGTGTCTCTCAGGCTAAAATCTGTTTTGTCGTAACCTTCTCTTTTGAACGAAAAGACCGCATTTGGGCCACATTCGACTTTGTCATTAACCATCCTTGTAAAATGAACACCAAGGAATGGGAAATCCGGGTTTGGGACGGGATATATCAGGTTTTTGACTTTTTCTGAGGCCTCATCCGTCAGTTCGTAATAATCACCACGGAAGGGAACTATCCTAATCGCATTTTCTAACACGTCCATTTTTGCTATTCTGTCGGACTGAAGTCCCGCACAGTTGATAATATACTTTGTACCGAAAGCTTTTCTGTTTGTTAGAACTTTTGTATAGAAATCGTGCTTATCGAAGCCTATTACTTTATGCGATATCAGAACTTTGTTGTCTTGTCCCTTCTTCTCTACCAACTCGGCCAGCTTGTTTGCTACCCGAGCAAAATCAATAACTCCGGTGCAGGGCACTCGTATTCCTGCGATGCCGGAGCAGAACGGCTCAATTTGCTTTATTTCATCCGAACCGATCTTTTCAATGCCTTCTATGTTGTTTTGTTGGCCGTTATGGAAAATCTTTTCGAGGCTGGGAAGTTCTTTTTCTTCTGTTGCTACTATTATTTTCCCGCAAATCTTGTAGGGGATTCGATATTTTTTTGCAAAAGCAACGAGTTCTTTCCGTCCTGCGGCGCATGTTTTTGCTTTATTTGAGCCGGGTTTATAGTACAGGCCCGAATGAATAACGCCGGAGTTATGGCCTGTTTGATGAGCTGCTAACCTGTTTTCTTTTTCTAAAACGGCAATACGAACATCAGGATGGTTCAGCGCAATCTTGTAGGCCGATGCCAGGCCGACGATCCCGCCTCCTACCACGATAATATCAAAATCAGTATTTCCCTTCATTAGCCCCAAATCCTAAAATCTTGTGTATATTTACAGACTTATACAATAACTGACAGCCATCATTCCGTCAATCAAGAACCTTATTCCTCTCAAACTTATGAAATGCAGTGGAGATTATAGTTGAAAAAATGAGTAGAAGCTCTAAAGAGCCTTTAATCGAAGCAGATTTATCCTGACGGGCGAATTACGATTATTACATATCAGGCACGGTTTCGGGATAAACCTGACCTGTCGGACTTATCTTGAATACGTAAATAAGTCCTTTTCTCAGCCTTGAATAAATGGCGTTGCCATAGACTGCTTCAATATCGTATTCTTTTAACTTCTTAGTGTCATTTGCCAGGTCCCAGATATTTGACCAGAACATTTGACTCTGTTTTATAGGCAAAGCTTTAAGCAGGTCGCTATATCGTTGAGGTTCGGTTCCCGGATGTTCTATTACAAAACCTTTCTCCGGCGTCATCTTCTCACCATAAACTCTTCTCCACAGGTACAGCGCCCTTGTTTTGCCGTCCATGACCATTTTATTGCTGAACTTTACTATCAGTGCGTCAAAGTGAATAATATTGCCTTCGATTGTATATTCTTTTTCAAGAATTTTCTTGAGTTTATCGTCACGGGCGGTTTCAACAAATTTTATTGTGGTAAGAAGCCGACCGTCTGTGGTTTGCTGGTTAATAACCTTAGCGTAGCCTATTTGTTCCTCACGTGTAAGATTCGTTATAGCCTGCTTAAGTTGTTTGTTCTC
>CAZIAN010000265.1:0-6904 GCA_964537355.1 uncultured Pirellulales bacterium
GTTGTATATCATTGTAACTGATCCGCGTCTGAGTGCAAGCCACAACTGAGAGTCAACTGCTCGGATAAAACTTAGATTGTAACTGATCCGCGTCTGAGTGCAAGCCACAACGCCCATTAAAGCCGGTATTCTCGTCGTTAGTCGCTCGTATCTCATACAAGTAATAAACAAGGCACAGGTAAGCAAATGTCCTCCGGCCCCCTACAGGAAAGCAAGTTAGCTCACATAGGGGATAAACCTTTCGATTGACAATTTTCTAATGAATATTGACTATTGGGATTTAGGGAGGAAATATCGAATATCGAACAAGGAATGTAGAATATCGAAGGGAAGGCTTTTCAAATGCTTAGCGCCAATCGCTTGGGTATGAGATGGAATCGGGTTGGATGCGAAACTTTCTGCAGAGTCCATCGAGAAGAGTTTCAATTCTCTTTATCTGAGAGTCGGTGAGGGCAATGGTTTTTCCGTCGTTTATAAGGCAGATGCGTATAGTCTGGCTGGTGCCGTACCATGTGGGGCCCGGAATGAGGGGCCATTGCCTTTTCCACTTTTCTGTAGCCTGAATTTGCCCATCTTCGCCGCCATCGCCGT
Organism: uncultured Pirellulales bacterium; assembly: GCA_964537355.1. GTDB lineage: Bacteria > Planctomycetota > Phycisphaerae > Sedimentisphaerales > Anaerobacaceae > NIOZ-UU13. Next base: position 592 of record CAZIAN010000265.1, read on the forward strand.
TACATAAACAGAAGTGGAAGTTGACATCGTCAGGATTGGCCAGGCCGCTGCGTGAAGCTAACTGCTCAATGTTGCCTGATGTGGTGCCGCTGTAGTAAATCTCGATATGGTTCCAACGGTCCGGGGAATTGGCGGCGGGGGATGAAATGGCTTTTTGGACAGGGTCGAGGCGGTAATATGTCCAAAGAGAAAAGGGGCCGGCGGAAGGGGGGTGATGACCGAGGGCCATAAGAATTATCGCCCCGAATGTCATCGAAGCCAGCAGCATCGCCAGGACTTTTGTTACTCTCGATTTGTTCGCCATAGTCTCATCCATGAGAATCAGCGTCTCACTTATTTACAAAAAACTCATCCTTGAACTCAATAACCAACAGATGCTCAGGTTCCTATTCTGCACCAATTTAATGTATCTTAGAACAACCGGCGTAAAATATCTTCCTTATCCAATGAAAGTGTAATCCTTTATACAATAAACATCGGCAGCTTCCAACGAATTACTCCAAATTTTGGCGGGAATTATCTAATTTATCTTTGCATATTTGCGAAATTGCAGCATCGTCCGAAAACAACGGGAAAATTTTCTATGATATAGATGCGCCGTAAATTTTCGTAAGGAGATATAAAAAGAAAACACCTCACAGATAACCTGTTATAAATATGTTGATTTATGAAATTTTGGTTTGTAAGATTTAACTTACGAATTCAAAGTGATAAGCCTGCTGTAAAAGCGCAGGACAAAAAGATTTCCGCATTGTTGGGAATTAGAAAAGGGAGTTGTGCTATAATGACAAGTTATTTGGAAACAGGAAGAACAGAAATTGTACCGGAATATGATACAGGGCAAGATTTGTTTCGTCCGCTGTCTGCCGATCAAATCACCCAATTGACCGACCAGGGATGCAGTTGCGAGGACTGGTCGCAGGTACAGGTTGCCGACGGCTTCAAAGTGGAAACAGTGAAATCAACGCACTTTTGCGGGTGGATTAAATTGGGGGTATTTGATAAGCAGGTCTCATTTTTCGGTGGTGTAAAGAAACCGGCCGGGATTAGTCATGCTACGATTCACAACTGCACTATCGGCAATAACGTATATATAAGTCATGTCCGTAACTACATCGCCAACTATATAATCGAAGACGAAGCGGTGATAGATAATATCGATCTGCTTGCGGTGGAAGGAAAAAGTACGTTCGGCAATGGGACGGAGGTCGTGGTTGTAAATGAATCAGGCGGTAGAGAGATACCGATTTATGACCAGTTATCGGCCCATACGGCTTATGTAATAGCGTTTTATCGCCACCGGCCTGAAGTAATTGGCAAGCTGCAGCAAATGATTGCCGACTATTCGGCCTCTGTTAAAAGCTCTATGGGTGTTGTTGGTAAAGGGGCCAGACTTATTAACTGCCGGATTATCAAGAACGTTAAAGTGGGTGCGGCAAGTGTGATAGAGGGTGTGAGCAGATTAAAGAACGGTTCGATTAACAGTTGTTCGGAGGACCCGGTTTATATCGGTCCGGGTGTTTTTGCCGAAGATTTTATTGTTTGCGATGGGGCGAAGATTACCGATGGAACGATAATAGATAAATGCTTTATCGGCCAGGGGACCGTATTGGCAAAGCAGTATTCAGCGGAGAACTCGGTATTCTTCGCGAACTGCGGCGGTTTTCACGGCGAGGCCTGCTCGATATTCGCCGGGCCTTATACCGTGACGCATCATAAGTCCACGCTCTTGATTGCCGGTTTGTTTTCCTTTTTAAACGCCGGCAGCGGAACCAACCAAAGCAATCATATGTATAAACTGGGACCGACCCATCAGGGGATTATCGAGCGAGGCTCGAAGACCGCAAGCGATTCGTATATCCTCTGGCCGGCAAAAGTCGGAGCGTTTACCGTTGTGATGGGCCGGCATTATAAGAATTCGGACACTTCTGATTTGCCTTTTTCGTACCTTATCGAGCACGAAGACGAAAGTGTTCTTGTTCCGGGCGTTAATTTGCGCAACGTGGGTACTGTTCGTGACGCGCGAAAATGGCCGAGACGCGACAGGCGAAAAGACAAAAGAAAACTGGACTATATAAATTTCAAACTTTTAAGCCCATATACGATTCAAAAGATGCTCAACGGCTGCCGGCTGCTTGCGAACCTCAAAGCGACATCGGGCCAGAACACCGATTACTTTACCTATCATAGTGTTAAGATCAGCAACTCGGCGCTGGACAGGGGGATTAAACTATATCGGATGGGTATTGATAAATTTTTGGGCAATTGCCTGATTAGCCGGCTTGAAAACAAGCAGTTCAGGAATGTTGATGAGCTTCGAGAGGCGCTGAAGCCGGAAACCCAAGTTGGTCCCGGGAAATGGGTGGACCTGGCCGGTTTGTTTGCACCGGAACGGGTCGTGCAAAAGATGCTGGGCGATATTGAAAACGGCATTATCGACTCACTGGAACATCTGGCAGAAGCGTTTGAATCCATGTATAAGAGTTATCCTGCATACGAATGGGCCTGGGCGGCCAATGTTTTGCAGCAGCATTTAGGCAAAATGCTTGACAGGATTACGCCGGATGATATTATTGGGCTGATAACTAAATGGAAAGCGGCTGTCATAGAGCTTGACCGGATGATTTATGCCGATACGAAAAAAGAATTTGCCGAGACCGCTCAAATAGGATACGGGCTTGACGGCGGCAAAGAAACAATGCAGCACGATTTCGAGCAGGTGATAGGTACGTTTGAAGAAAATAATATTGTTTTGGAAATCAAAAAACATATAGCCGGCAAGGCAGCACTTGGCGATGAGCTTATTAGTCAAATACAACAATTAAACGGACAGTAGCGAAGAATCTTTCCCAGGTGTTACTTTACGAATAAATATATTAATAATGTAAACCCGCAATACAGCGAAAGACCTTTTCAGTTCCCGCTGGCCGACCTGCTGCGGCGAGCGTCGCAGGGTGAGTCGGAATCGAGGGCAAGATTAGCGGCAAATACAGATTTTGGTTGAGAAATAACAGGACCCCGCATAATGGCCGGGGCTAAACAATAATGACAGGGTACGATATTTAGAAGAGGACAAATTTATGAGAGTGATAATTGAACCGAATTATAAGTTGGCATCCCAATGGAGCGCTAATTACATAGCCAAAAGCATCAACGAATTCGGAGCCAGCCAGGCCAAACCTTTTGTGTTGGGTCTTCCGACGGGTTCTTCGCCGCTGGGAATATACGCGGAGCTTATAAAGCTGAATAAGAAAGGTGTGGTTTCTTTCAAAGATGTTATTACGTTTAATATGGATGAGTATGTGAACCTGCCCAAGGAACATGCTGAGAGCTATTATTCATTCATGTGGAACAACTTTTTCAGCCACATAGACATTAAGAAAGAAAATGCCAACATTCTCAACGGCACGGCCGATGACCTCGAAGCCGAATGCGCGAGCTATGAAGAAAAAATAACAAAGCTCGGCGGCATTAAGCTGTTTCTCGGAGGTATCGGTCCAGACGGCCATATAGCGTTTAACGAGCCGGCTTCTTCATTATCTTCAAGGACCCGCGTTAAGAAGCTGACTTACGATACCCTCGTGGCAAATTCACGATTCTTTGACGACGACGTCAACAAAGTACCAAAGACCGCTTTAACTGTCGGTGTAGGGACTGTGATGGACTCCGAAGAGGTACTCATTATTGTTAACGGCCATAATAAAGCCCGCGCGTTGCAACATGCCATTGAAGGCGGTGTAAATCATATGTGGACAATCAGCGCTCTTCAAATGCACCACAGGGGCATTATAGTCTGTGATGAAGAGGCAACGGTTGAACTGAAAGTCGGCACGTTAAAATACTTTCAGGACATAGAGTCGGAGAATCTCGACCCGGCCACACTTCTGAAATCATAAGCGCTGATTACAATAACGGATTATCGACGAGGCTGAGGTGCCATCATCGGCGGTGGCGAAGATGACGGCTCTTTGCCGGGCGGGTAAACTATGTTTGCCGCGGCTTTTAGAGAATCGATATACTTTTGGATCATTTCAGCCTCTTTTTTCTGCGCCAGTTGTTTTATGATGCCGGCCTTGGCCTGTTCGAACGAAGTGGTTTCGGCTTCCTTACGGTCTGTGCCCTTTATTATATGGTATCCAAAACGGGTTTCGACAAGATCGCTTACCTTTCCTTTTTCCAGCGCGAATGCTGCTTTATCGAAAGGCGGCACCATTTGGCCTTTGCCGAAGAAACCCAAATCACCGCCCTTTGCCGCCGATGGGCAGTCGGAGTTTGCTTTGGCTAACTCGGCGAAGTCGGCCCCTTCTTTGATTTGTTTGAGCAGGTCCTCGGCTTTTGCTTTGGCCTTTGCTTTTTCTTCCGGAGTAGCCTCGGTGCTGCCTTCATCTTTTTTTGGCGTTATGAGAATATGGCTCGCTCTTACCTGTTCTTTTGTCTCGAACTGCGTTGGATTTTCATCATAGTACTTTTTGGCTTCCTCTTCAGTTATATTGATTGTGTCAGGGAATTGGCTTGTGAAAAGTTTCTGTTGGCCTAATTTCTTTCGAATTTCATTTTTCCAATCATCAAAAGCAAATCCCTGGCTCTCGACTATATTTTGTAGTTTCTCTAATGATAACGGCGGTCTCTGTGCAGAAGCTATCTGCTCGATTTGTTTTGTTACTTCTTCATCGGTAACTACTATATTGCTTTCTTTTACCTTTTCCTCTAACAATTGCATGACAACCATTTTATCGAGGATTTGCTGCCTGATTTGTTTTTCGAATGCCTGAGCAAAGGCCGGCGGCAACTGTTTGTTCTGTTGGGCCATTTTCTCAAGCTGGGGTTTGACGATTTTTTGCACTTGGGCCTCGGTAATATCGACGCCGTTGACAGTTACAGCAACACTATTGGCGGGTTCTTCCGGGGCCGTCAGCTCGGTTAAATTTGTGCTGGTTTCCGGTTCGGTTTCGGCTACAGCTTCGGTTTTTGTTTCAGCTTCGGTTTTGGTTTCGGTTTCGATTTTGGTCTGGGCGGGTTGAGGGATATTTGTCTCTGCCTGCTCGGATGGCTTTTGTTTACAGTTCAAACCACAAACAGCAAGGAACACCACCAAAATGATTAATACTTTTGCCTTAAAAAAGAAACATCTCATTTTTTGTCCTTTCACGACTTTAAAACATAAAAAACCCTTAACGAAGGGCACATATCAGCATTATCTCGTGAAAAAGTTAATATGTCAAGCTATTTTCAAATTTCAGCCGTTAATGTTGTTTTATATGTCTGTTTCCTTTCCCGCCTGAAGCCGCTTTGTTTTGCCGGGCAAACAGCGGGGACTGCGAATAATGAATTCTTTGTACAAATACCCATTGAGTGATAGAATATCGGCGTAAAATTGTTGGTTGATAATTAAAAAAATCATAAGGACAGTTCGCAGAGGCGTTTTTTTGATTTGGGAGACTTGTATGGACAATAATTCTGACTGCAAGATGACTATGACCGGCAGAGAGCGCGTACTCAAGGCGCTCAGTTATGAGCCTGTTGACCGTGTGCCTGTGGATTTAGGCGGGACCCTCGGGACTGGTGCCCACGTCAGTGTTATAGCAAACCTGCGCTGTTCGCTCGGTCTGGATGAGCCGGGGACGCCGGTAAAAGTTGTCGAGCCTTATCAAATGCTTGGTGAAGTTGCGGCCGATTTGCGGGATATGCTTTGGATTGACGCGGTGAACCTTCCCGGGCCGAGGAATCATTTCGGTTTTGCGAATGAAAACTGGAAACCGTGGAGAACCTTTGACGGTACGGACGTGCTGGTTCCGGAGAAGTTCAATATCGAGTCGGAAGCTAACGGCGATATTCACCAGTATCCACAAGGTGATAAATCCGTGCCTGCTTCGGGGCGGATGCCCAAAGGCGGGTTCTATTTCGATGACATTATTCGCCAGGGGCCGATTGACGAAGCCAAGCTCAATCCAGCTGATAATATTGAAGACTTTGCACTGCTGAGTGAAGAAGATTTGAAAATTTATGAGCAGCGGTCGCGCGAGCTGTATGAAAATACCGACCTTGCGATTACAACAGGTCTTCCGGGGACGGCTTTCGGGGATATAGCGCTGGTTCCGGCGGCTTTTATGAAACATCCCAAGGGAATTCGTGATATCGAAGAATGGTATATCAGCACGATTTCGCGAAGAGAATATGTTAAAGAGGTTTTTGCCGGGCAGACGGAAATTGCTATCAAGAATCTCGAGTGTATTTATCAGGCTGTGGGAAACAGGATACATGCCGTATGGCTGGATGGGACAGACTTAGCTGCGCAGAATACATTGTTCTGCGG
>CAZIAN010000266.1:0-6853 GCA_964537355.1 uncultured Pirellulales bacterium
CATTTACACGATGGGCGGAAAGATACCCCGCAGGTATTCAGCGTCATACCGGCAGCTTTCCTCAACACCCAGCGGCATCTTCGTCCCTTCCATCACGAACCACCCGCGATAGCCGATATCATCCATCGCCTCGCGCACCTTTACAAAATCAATCGAGCCTTTGCCGTACAAATCGTCGTAATCCTTGGCGTGAAACTCGCAGATGTGTTTACCGAGCTGTCTTATCTCTTTATAGATGTCATAGCCCGCCTTATGGGAGTTCGCCACATCGTAATATACCCTAATGTTTTTTGAGCCGACGCGCTCGATAATATCCATATGCTGGGCGGCACTGAGCCACGATTCGATAGCAAGATACACCCCGGCCTTCTCCGCCTTGGGAGCCACCCGTTTGAGCCGTTCGACAACAGCGTCGGTACCCTTCTTATCGTCCTTCAAATCACCATTACCGAAAAACGCCAACAAAACAACATTTACTCCCAGCGTCTTACACACGTCTATACCATCAGCAACCCATTGCTCTGCGCGAGGGTCGCTCTTGTAAGGAATGTTATTGAGCACACCCATCGCCAGCGACGCAATCTGTACATCCTGCCTGATCGCTTCATCGAGAAACCGCCTCTGCAAATCGGTGTCAAACAACGGCAGGTCATCTTCGGCACTTCCGAAATCCACCTGCACACCGTCAAGCCCTATCTGCCTGGCCGCCTCAAGCGAGGCCGGGTTCGCCCTCTTTCCTATCGTCCAGTCACAGACCGCGATTTTGAAACCATGAGGCTTCTCTTTCCTCGCCTGGGCAAACGGCCTGCACGAAGCAGCCACAGAAAGACCCGCCAGGGCCTTCGCTCCATTTACCAGTATCCGCCGTCGAGTTATTCCTGATTGTTCCATTTGCATCTCTCCATACAAAACCGCTGCTCAGGCATCCATCAAAACCATATCTGCAATTGAATGTTCGATACCTTTATGCTTTTAAACCTTTTAGGTTGGCATCGAGTTTCTCCGGATTCTTAAGAAGCCGGTTCCACGTTACCTTGCGTTTGGTGTATGCAGCGGTCCGGCCAAGAATTGTTACCATATTACTGCGAACGCTCGGCGCAACCGTCAGATTATCATATTTGCCTTCGACAATACTTTTATGGAACGTTTTGATATTTGTAACGGCGCCATCCTTATAAATACCGGGGCTTTTGCCGCCGCGATAAAAATTCTCGCCGCGAATAATCACCTGTCCGCCGTATTCCGTTTCGAGCACGCCTTTGGAACCGAACATACGGTTCCTGATACCTTCAGGCTGAGTGCCGTAACCTTCGATTTGTCTTGAACTGAATGTGATGCCAATGTTGTTCGGATACTCAAACACAAGCGTAAAGTGGTCGTTGCACGTTCCGACAGGTCGAACAGTCCGGCCGCCGGTCCCGACCGCATAAACAGGCTCTGAGTCCATGATCCAGCTCATCACATCGAGCGCATGAATATTCTGCTCTGTAATAATGTCACCGGATAATATTCTGTCCAGTCCCCATGCCCGCAACCGGTTCTCAGAATTATCCGGGTCACTCCGCCATGTATCGTACTTACTCTTGAACGGACAGCCTGCGTGATACATCGCCTCGCCAAAAACGAAATCTCCTATTGCGCCATCGCGAACACGTTTAAGCGCTTCGATATAGAACTCATCGGCTCGTGTCTGAAAATCCACAAGGAAACACTGCTTCTTCCTCGACGCCTTCCTGCCGCTGTCACCGATACTCTGACAGCCCGGAATGTCCACAGCGATTGGCTTGGCGAGATATGTATGACGGCCTGCATCCACCGCCGCTGCGGCCTGCTCCGGATGAAAATACGGCGGGCTTATAATCGCCACTGCATCAACATTTTCAAGGAGCCTGCGGTAACCAGATAGACCCGGATAACGGCGGGATTGCGGCACGCCGAATTTATCGCCGCAATTATCAATCCTGTCCTGAAAATAATCCGCCACCGCTACGATATTGTATCCGCCATGCTCATTAAACAGACCGGTTATCCATGTCCCCCGACCTCCGCAGCCGATTATACCCAGGTTAACCTTCGAGTTGGCATCGAAACCGCGGACTTGCTCGGGCTTGACAACAGTAAACGACAGAGCCGCCGCACCGGCCCCGGCAATGAATCGGCGGCGGGTAATCCGCTCTCTTTCCTTATTTAAAATTGAAGCTTCTTGTTTTTCAGACATCTCGTAGTCCTCCTTTCATAAGGGAATATGTCATAAGCAGCTTTTGCTCTTATGATTGTTTCGATTATGTTCTAAAACTCCGTCCCAATACAACGGAACATCTGGTGCTCCATTGTAATCTTCGGATGCATATATGCAATTCTAATTCCGGTCCATCGCAAGAAAAGAGTAACTGTTATGTATCAGAACAAAATTCCTATAAGTTATTCATAAGGTAAAAATAATTGAATCACGCCCGGCAAAATCACATAAGTCCTTCGTTAGCAAGACAAACAAGATCTTGCGGTGGGACAAATCGAAAAAGCAGAAACTCTTCGCACTAAATAACTTGTCGACTGCAACGCCATTGCTAAGCGGTCACCATTAAACTACTGCGGTCCTGTATTGTGATTGAATGGGCTTAAGCCCACACAGCTTAGATATTATTTCTTTTCTTTTTTGAAGTTTATCTCGAACCATGAACTGTCGGAAAGCACCCCATTGTCAAGTCCATAAATAGCAACCTTAATTGTGCTATCGTCAACCTTCGAATAAGCGATTCCAACATCTGTTGTCTGCCCATATTCATCAGTCATTTTGGTCCTGCAAATCGCCCCACCGTACTCGGCTTCCCAGGTGGCCTTAGTTACCTGGCCCCGGCTGTCCACGCTGATCTGTCTGGCCTGCTGTCCATCAAGGTCAAGATAAATGATTCCCAGCGACTCTCTTTCACCCATCTTGAAACTGCTAACCATTGCATGGCCCTTGACCACCCATCGATAGGACAGCAGCATTTCAGTTCCATCGTCCGTGGTGGCTTTCCACCTACCCAACATCCATGCAAGCCCCTGCTGCTCAACTATATCCTTAAGGCTCTCCTGACCGCTTGACGCACTGGCCATTGAACGCACGGGCTCCATCTTCTTTTGTTTTTTGAAGTCTATATCAAACCACGAAGTGTCTGAAAGCTCGCCGCTTTCCAGAGAATGAACTGCGATATTCATTGTAGTAGAATCGACCTTCGAATAAGCGAATCCTACTTCTGTTGTCTGCCCATATTCATCAGTCATTTTGGTCTTCGTAATTACCTTTCCATCCAGTACTTCCCAAGTGGCCCCGACCGCTTGTCCCCGGCTGTCCACAGTCAATTGTCTGGCTTTCTGTTCATCAGGTACCAAATATATTATGCCCTGTGATACGTTATCACCCATTTTGAAATTGCTGACAATTGCATGGCCTTTAACCGCCCAGCGATAAGTCAGCAACATCTCCGTTCCATCGTCCGTGGTGGCTTTCCAATGACCTATCATCCAAGCAAATCCTTCCTGCTCGACAATGGCTTTGAAACTCTCCTGACCGATTGCCATACTCCCCATAGCAACCAATAAGATCATTACTACCAAACTCTTTGTTCCCTTATTCATCGTAGCTTCTCCTATCAGATTAGTAAGATATTCACACGCTACAACTGTGCAGCGTCAACAATAGCATCATCTTTCACAAATATATTACAGCATATAATACGATCCCACAAATTTCTGCGGCTTTTTTGTCATTTTCCGGGAACAGGTAATATGTACTTATGATGTTCCAAGCTCCTTCAGAAGCCGCACCGCCGCTTTGACCATCTTCTCACCTCCTCCGGGAGCTACCCGCGAGTTGACCGTCTCGTAACTGCCTTCGGCGAACGCCTTCTTTGTTGGTATGTAACCGGGGGCATCCTGGCACAGCTCGATAACTAATGTGGTCGCAAACGGGCTGGCCTGCTTGATTGCAAGACCTAAATCAACGAAAACCTCTCCCGGCAAACCCACCACCGCCACGTCACTGCTCAGCCGGAAAACCTGCACCTCAAGCCCGATGGTCTCGCCGGGGCGCATTTGGCACGCTAAAATCTTGTATGCCTCGACCTGTTCGAGAAATGACAGCTCATTCGTACCAACTTTCTTTATGCTCTCACGGGCCCAGTTAATCTTGTCCGGCCCAAAATTTTGTAGAGGTACATGCACGGTTTCGCTCCGCACCGCAAGTGAAGGTTCGGCAACATTCTCCAGAGAGTTCGCTTTGGCTTTCACCGTTTGAGCTAAAGTTTTTCCGATAAAGTCCGTCTTGAGCCGTTCCTTCTTCGTTACATCGATGTGGTTGATGTCACCACATGTACCCGTTCCAAACAGAAGTATAAAATCATCGCCATAAGCCTGCCGCAGCGACTGCTCTATATAGAAAGGATAATCGGCGGCATATTCGGTACCCCCGACAGTATCGAGATGAAGGGTAAAGTTCACAATCGCCGCATCGGGACTGCCGCCCTGGGCCTTATTGAAAAACACAATCCCAAGTTTCGGGTCGACCGGGCCGGCGGCCCGGACAATGTCAGGATTCATAACGCCGGGATTGAAACGAACGGTTCCGTTTTTCATATGGAACCGCCGATTGAATGAAAGACCTTCCTGCCGGGCAACTCCAGCTTTTAACCGGACGGGCTCTGCTTTTGCATTTGCCTGCGATATTGCCCTAACGATTTTCTTGACCAGTTCAGACGAATAATCCACCTTCTCGTATGGATCCCTGCCGTGTTCAGCTATGGCGAGATCGTGGAAGTGTTTCCTCAGAGCACCAAAGTAGAGAGGCCCCGTGTGGCTATGCGTGGCGGCGATAAGGATATTCTCAGCAGGAATGCCGGTCTTTTTGGCTGCTTTGCGACGAACACGTGATGAAACATCGAGCGGCAAACCTATGATGTCACAGAAGACCAAAGCCGCACTTGTGTCGCCCTGGCGGATGACCATCGCTTTGGCATGCAACTGATTCGACGTGCCTGTGCTCAAACGCTCACGAAAATATCCGCTCATTCTATAATTAACAGGCGGCGTTATATCAATCACCGCCAGCCCTGCTTTCAATTCAGCATTAACATGACTCTTACTCGAAGACGAAGTCTTCTGTCCGGTCAGATCTTCCAGGAACAACCTGGTTTTCTTGGCCTGGACAATAGTTTGCTCGGCGTCTCCCGGGTCAAGGCATTCAATGATGAGTGGGCCGTGTGTGAAACCTCCCTTTTTAAGGCATGCAAAAACCGCAGGAAAGTCCACTTGTCCCGTTCCAGGCGTTATCGCTACATTCTTCGGGTGCATGTAATCCTTGATACACATACCGACCACAAGCCCATCCACGGTGGGAGCATCATCAACAGGGTCGCGTTTGCCGTCAGAGTAGTAATAGATATTACCCGGGTCGTACCATATACCAAAATTTCTGTGGCCGACCATTTCAATCGTCTTGCGGCACTGCGGCCCGGTGGCATTAAGCCCGCCGTGCGGCTTGATACTGATACCTAATCCTTTATCTTCTGCATAATCACAGCACTCGGCAATGGCCTTATAATATAACTTGAATAGCTTCTCGTTACCTGTTCCACCCATCAGCAGATTTTTGGCCCCGCAGGCGACGCAATTATCGATGAGTTTCTTCATGCCCTCGATACCCGCTTTAAGTGACTTGTTCACAGGAATACCGCCGCCATATACCGACGGGACCTTCAGGCCGCGTTTCTTAACCTCCCGCCCGACCTGCCGGGCCTCTTCAAGCGAAGTATCAACCGAAATTATAAGCCCTCCCTTGGATTTGGTCGTCATCAGACCGGCATACTTAAAACCCGCCTCAGCGATGGCGTCGAGCGCAATGCGGTAATCATAATTCGCCCAGGGACGAGTGTAACAGCCGATTTGCCAGCGGTCATCTCCCTCGCCCGCCAGGGCGGTTTCAATTGATGTCACGGCACATGAGGCCGCCAGGCCAGCAGCGCCAATTTTTAATGTCCTGTCAAGAAAATCTCTGCGGCTCAGTTGTTCAAAAGAGTTCATCTGCATTTTCTCCTTACCTATTACACAAATTAAGCAAACTCATAATGACACACGAATTCTATCCCTTGCGTATTTCACGCCTCTGGTGGTCGTATATCATTCGGTCTCCGGTGTCATAAGACCGCATCGCCATAATAACGGCCACCGCATGTTGATAGCCGGCATCGATGGAGGCGTTCGGCGTCTTACGGGTTCGCAGACATTGTAACCAGTCAAGGAAGTGGTCGGGGCGCTGGACATCTTCCACGGGTTTTTTGCCGCGTATCTGGCCCATCCTCTTACCTCCGCCTTCGGCCGTTATAAAAGGAGCATTCCAGTTGACCATGTCCATCACGCCCTGGTCGCCGAATATCTTAAAGCTGTTCCCGCTGCTGTTGCCGAAATTCGTCGAGTAACTGACCATAAATCCTTCCGGATAAATCCACATAGCTTGAACATGGTCGGGACACGTAAACTTGTGCTCGTCTTTCCAGGTAAATGTACCGCCAAGACAAACGCAGCTTGCCGGGAATTTCGCGCCGGTTATATAATGTACAAGGTCGGTGTAGTGACTTGCAAAGCCGGGAATCGGGCCGTCGGAAAACAGCCTGTAACCGTACCAGCCTGAATACAACACCGGGTCGAACTTCTGGAAAGGAGTATCCATGAGGAATTCTTTCCAGTCCACGTCTTCGGCCTTGACATCCTTGACATAGCCGTACCAATAGGGCTTCTCGCCGTTGCGGCACTGCTCGATACGCCCCACCTTGCCGAGAATCCCTGTCTTGTAAAGCTCCCTGCACCCGGTAAAGGT
>CAZIAN010000267.1:0-6853 GCA_964537355.1 uncultured Pirellulales bacterium
CGCACCACATATCATAATCAAATCCTTCGGGGACAGGCTGGTTGGGGGCGTTTTTCTGCATAGGATGCTGCATCATATTAAAGACGCGGACAAGATATATGTCGCCCAGTTTGCCTGCTTCAATATATTGCTTTGCTTTCTTGCTGTAAGCAGAACTGCGTGTTTGCATACCTACCTGTACGACCCTTTTGTATTTTCTGGCCGCCTCTATCATTTTTCTACCTTCCCAGATATTGTGGGACATAGGTTTTTCCACATAGACGTCCTTTCCCGCCTGACAGGCCATAATGGTTCCCAGGCCATGCCAGTGGTCGGGAGTGGCGTTGACGAGGCAATCGACGTTGCGGTCATCGAGGATTTTTCGGAAGTCCTGTACGAGTTTTGTTCTTTTGCCCTGAGCTTCTTCCACGGCTTCTCGTGCGCGGGCGAAGCGTCTGGTGTTTGTGTCAGAGAGATAGGCGATTTCGACGTCCGGTCGCTGAGCGAATGTCTCGGCCAGATATGTTCCCCGGCCGCCCAGTCCCATTATGCCCATAATCACCTTCTCATTTGCTCCGTGAGCTTTACCTTGAGGAAAAGCTGTAAAGGCGGCGGCGGAGGCAATTGAACCTTTCATAAATTGTCGACGGTTTAATGATTTCATATTTTTCTCCTCATTCCATATTTCCCGGAGTGTGGCGGTGGGCCAATGCCCTTGCCATATAATCATCCAGTAACTCAATTTCGAATTCTTTAATCATCTCATCGGTGCTGATAGTTTCATGTTGACTGGCAACCAATACGCAGCCGAGGCGGCCGGGATCGGTAATCTTGACTTTTGGTCCGTATTTTGCCTTAAGAGCTTTGAGACGAGACCAGTTATAATCCAAATGGGCAAGGCGGCAGTCGAGGTTGACCTCAGCAACGGTATAGTCAAAGTAGTTGGTATTAGAAGCGATAACCTGACCTAAAGGATTGTAGATTTCAGAGGGTGTTGCTCTGCCGGCAATGGCACCGACAAAATGACATCGGCAGGAATAGGCCCAATATGCCTGCATTAATCCTCCATGATACATCGAAGAGAAAATCAGCAAGTCCGGTTTGGCCTTTTTATATTTAAGCCGCAATTCATCGAAGTTCAAATCAAAGCATATTGCAAGCGCAACCCTGCCAAAATCGCAATTGATGATAGGTGCATCTCTGCCGCAGAGGATACCTGCTTGTGTGGTCTCTTCGATGACGACGTGATTTTTATTATAGATGCCTGCGACTTTTCCCGTTCGGTCGAGCAGTATGCTGGAATTTCGCCATGTACCGTCTTCCATTTCTCTTGCTGCGGAGTAAACGATATAGCAGTGATTTTCTTTGGCTACTTTGGCGAAGAAATTTTGTACCTGGTCCTTACGTACCCGATAGTATTCGAGGCGCTTTTTGAGGCTGAATCCAGCCGGCCGGTCACAGGCTTCGGGTACGACGATTAAGTCAGGTCGGTCAGGCAAGACCTGGGCGAATCGAGATTTCCAGTGGGCAATCATCTTGTTTACAATTTTTTGCGGTTCGGTATTGATATCTACATTTAACGGCGCAGGTCCAATAGTTGCGATTTTTACAATACCTTTTTTCTTTAATTCAGGAGTGGGGCGTAGATTGATATTGGCAGAGGTTGGCAACCGCGATGCGTTTGCAATTATTTTAGTTTCTGAAGAGGGATTTTTGGCAGGAGAAGTTTGTGAGATGCCTGTGCTACTATGGAAGAAGAGTACACAGCAAAAAACAATTATCAATAACATCCAACCTGGCCGTATTTGGTTTGCTATACACCTTTGCATTTTTATTCTCCGATTTTCTCAGAAGTAAAGAGGTCGCCCTCCTATGAGTTCCGAGTTTTATATAAGCGATTATGGAACGAATTATATGGTAACATTACGGGCGACTAAAGTCAAATTATCCGATATGTATTGATAAAAGTTGTTTTGATTTTTTTCTATACAAACTGAGGAATAACCCAGGGTTTTCTGTAGTTTGCTTTTAAGTATTTGTCGGCTTCGGCGTCGTTTATAAATCTTTCAGTTTCGCCGTTAAATTTAAGTTTTCTGTTTCCAACCCGGTATGAGATATTTGCCAGGTGGCATAATACCATTGAACGTTGTGCTTGTTCGACATCGGCTTTAGGTTTTTTTCGGTTACGGATGCAGCTTATGAAATCCTCAAAATGCTCATCGATAATGCTGCCGAATTTTAATATGGCCGGGGTTGAAACGACCACCTTGCTTTTGCGCACAGACGCGTCACCTTCGAAAACCTGCCATCCGCCGCCGTGCCTGCCGAAGCACATAGTGCCTTTTGTTCCGCATATTTCCACTTTTGTCGCACTGAAAGGCCAGTCGGGGAATTTGGTCTTGTCCTGCAGGTGGACAATTCGATGCATATAAGGCGACCAGAGGGACGCTTCGAAGAGCATTGTGAGTTTGCCGAACTCAAATGTCGTGAACTGGGTATCCGGCTGCTGCCGGCCGTCGTCGAAATGGTAAACACCGCCTGCATTGCAAACGGTATCCGGATATTCTTTGCCAACGAGATATCGAGCCAAGTCAATCTGATGAATCATGTCGGCCATAATGTAACCAACATAGAAATCCCACAGCCTCCAGAACCATCTGCCCGGACGATAGGGCAGCATAGGTGAAGGGCCGGTCCACAAATCATAATCCAGACCTTCAGGGATCGGTTGTACTCCGGCTACCTGGATTGGGGGGGATTCCTGCATAAGGAAAACGCGAGCCAGAAGAACGTTCCCTAATTTGCCACTGCGGATGTACTCAGCGGCTTTGTCGGTATAAGGTGCACTGCGGCTTTGCATACCGACCTGAACAACGCGGTTATATTTGCGCGCAGCTTCGACCATTTTTCTGCCACCCCAGATGCTCAGGGATAATGGTTTTTCCACATAGACATCTTTTCCGGCCTGGCATGCCATTATTGTGGCCAGGGCGTGCCATCTGTCGGAAGTGGCGATAACGATTGCGTCTATTTCCTGGTCGTCAAGCATTCTTCGAAAATCCTGGACGAATTTTGGTTTGTAGCCGTGGCCTTCCATTACAATTTCTGCGGCAGGGCCGTAGGAACGGGTATCTGCGTCGCATATATATTTAATCTTAACGTCTTTCCTTTTTACGAGACTATCCAAAAGAGCACGTCCCCGGCCGCCGACTCCCATTATTCCCAAGACAACTTTATTATTAGCTGCCATACCTGCAGCCTGAGACAAAATAGTGAACGAAGCGGCTGCGCCTATCGAATCTTTCATAAAATCTCGACGATTTAGTGATTTCATATTTTTCTCCTCATTTTCTGTTGGCCGGTGCTTCTGTTAGGCGATCATGTAATTCCTTCTCAAAACGGACGGTCGGTTGATGATAAATAATTTATGGTGTTTGATTTCATAAAAAACCCTTAGTGAGTGAATAGAATGATAGCAAAACAAATAAGATATTACAAGGAGAGAATTTGATATCAGGCCTGGAAAATCAGAGAAGTCCAAGAGATTCTTTTTTAGAGGTTATTATCGGAACCAGCAGGGCGGCTGAAACTCGAATTAAAGGGTCTTTTATTCTAAGTCTTTTTCCGGCAATAAACTACGGCAATATTAAGGCCTCGATTATTTCGGATTGTTACAGATATGATTTGAATTTTCTCTGAAAATTGTTTATAATAGTATGGGTTTTTATAATCAAGGGGGGGTGCATTTAGATTTTGTTCCAGGGCGGTCAAACGCGGTTATTCCACCTGGTAAAACCCAATTGGATAGTTTTGTGACGAGGGCAAATGCGATGAAGGCAAAAATAACAGTCAATGTCTTTCAGTCATTTAGTTTTAAATCGTGGTTTCGGGAGTTTCTACTAATTGTTTGTATATTTGCAGTCTGTGTGCCGGCCATGGGGAAAGAGAACGACTGGCTTACCTATTTAGGTAACAAAACAAAATCAAAAGCACCACCCAAGCATATGAGTGCAGCCGAAGCGCTGCCTCCATTGCCTTTACCGGCTACACCTTTGCGGCGTACCGAGCGTAAGAAACCACCACAGCCGGATTATCTGGTAGGCAAGGTGATATGGGGAGAATCAGCTTCTTTTGTAGATTCCAGCGGGGACAAAATGGATATAGCGGACTGGAATTTGTGCCCTACGGATATGGAAAAGCTTGTGGCGAACGGCCGGTCAATGGATTTGAAATATCACTGGCAGAATGTCAATCTTAATAATTTTAACTTCGATGCCAAAAAGCTGCCGGCGTTGCTATTCAGCGGCGTTCGGACGCTGAGGCTTAGCCAGACGCATATTCAGGCTTTGCGTGAATATATATTGAACGGGGGTATGGTTATCTGCGATTCGATAGCCGGGTCGCCTTACTTTTATAATTCGGCCAAGAATGTTTTCCTCGAAGCCTTTCCGGAAAGCCGGTTTCGTGAGATTCCCGCCGACCATCCGCTCTATCACATGTTGACTGATGTGGAGAAGGTAAAGTATCCGAAACAACCTGGAACTACCGAGCCATTTTTGGAGGGCATCTATATCGGCAGCCGGATTGGTGTGCTGGTTTCGAAATACGGATTAGGTTGTGGATGGAATCGTGATTTGACAAGAGTTGAGAAGCTGCCGAAGGCTGTTTTTTACGATGTAAAGAGCGCCAATGAAATCGGACTGAATTTAGCGGCTTATGTTGTGGGCTATGCGGAGGTAGGACTTTTGGAAGGTCAGCCGGAAGTTTTCGGTCAGGCGGATGAGAAAAGGCCTACCGATGAATTTGTGTTTGCCCAGCTCAAGCATGAAGGGGCATGGAATGTTCATCCCGGCGGGGCGACTGCATTGCTGATGAAGCTGCGACAGTACACCGCTATTCGTGTTAATCTGAAACGCGTAGCAGTTGATGCGGCAGAAGATGATCTTTCCTCGTATCCGTTTCTTTACCTGACGGGTTTGGACAATTTTTCATTTTCTCCAGAGGCGGTAAGTGCTCTGAAGCGCTATCTTAATTTTGGCGGGGTGCTTTTTATAAACAATGGTATGGGCCTGGGCACGTTCGACAGGGCGGTACGACGGGAGCTGGTTAGGATTTTGCCTGATGCAAGACTGGAGCCTGTTTCAGCGAATCATCATCTATACAACAGTCTTCTTCCAATTGAAAAGGTCAAGTATTCGCCTGTTGTAGCAAAGAATAAGCCTGAACTAAAGAATCAACCCTATATACTGGGTGTAACGATTGATGGTGACCTGAGGGTCCTTTACAGTCCCTATGATATCGAAGCCGGTTGGCTGGATGCCTACTATCCGCTGATAAGAGGCTATGAATCCATCTCTGCTCAGAAATTAGGGCTGAATATTATAACTTACGTAATGACTCATTAAAGCGGAGGGTATTTTATGTCAGATAAGACATCAACTATGAGCTGTCCGGAATGTGGAAGGAAGTATGATGTCAGTCGAGTTTCAGCGGGAACAAAAGCCCGCTGCAAATGCGGGTGTAAATTCGATGTGTCAAGCGGGCAGGTTGTAGAGCAAGAGATGCCACATGCCCGGCTGTCTGATACTGCTAATGCAATGCCAAGGGACGCCCTCGAAGCGGTCGAGTCGCTGGCCCAGGCCAAAGACAGGGTACTCGATGAAGTCGGCAAAATCATTATTGGTCAAAAAGAAGTGCTGGATCAGATTCTTACTGCGTTTTTTGCCAAGGGACATTGTTTGCTGATGGGTGTGCCGGGATTAGCGAAGACACTAATGGTACACAGTCTGGCCCAGACGATGCTGTTGAAATTCAATCGGATTCAATTTACTCCCGATTTGATGCCTACTGATATTACCGGTACAAATATCTTGCAGACGGACCCTGATACGCGACAACGGCGGTTTGTTTTTCAGCATGGGCCGATATTTACCAATGTGCTGTTAGCTGATGAAATCAACCGTACCCCTCCAAAGACCCAGGCTGCATTGCTGGAGGCTATGCAGGAGCGCAAGGTGACCTCATCGGGTCATACCTATAGCCTTCCTGAGCCTTTTTTAGTGCTTGCGACGCAAAATCCTTTGGAGCTGGAAGGTACTTATCCCCTGCCGGAAGCACAGTTGGACAGATTTATTTTACTTGTTAAGGTTGATTATCCCAACCTGGAGGAAGAACAGCAGATACTATTGACGACTACCGGTCGAGATGGAGAATCGCTTGACGGCATTCTCGATGCTAAATCGGTTTTGAGGTATCAGGATTTAGTTCGGCAGGTCCCGATTAGCGAACACGTGGCGAAATATGCGGCACGTCTTTGCCGAGCAACACGGCCGCAGTCCGACGAGGCCCCAGAGTTTATCAGTAAGTTTGTACGTTATGGCTGCGGGCCCAGAGCAGGGCAGTCTCTGATATTAGCCGCTAAGGCACATGTGGTTTTGAACGGGCGCTTCAATGTTTCATGCGACGATATCAGAAAGTACACTTTACCGGTCATGCGTCACAGAGTGATTCTCAATTTTGCCGCAGCCAGCGAAGGGCTTGATACGGATGCGGTGATACAAAGATTGCTGGATACAATCGGCGAGTCAGAATGAATAAATGGAAGATTGTGTTCTGCACGTATTTGAATGAGCCGAAGCTCAAACAGATTTGGATGATTAGCCGGATTGTCCTCCGGAGGTGCATATGATTGAGTCCACAGGTTATCGATACCTTCCGCCACGAATGGCGGAGCGTTTGCGCGGAGTTGAAATAGGGGTTCGCCGACCAATGGACGGCAGCCATCAGGGTCTGCACCGGTCTCCTGCGTTCGGTTCTTCGGTTGAGTTTGCCGAGTACCGCGAATATGCTCCCGGCGACCCTGTTTCCCAGATTG
>CAZIAN010000268.1:0-6842 GCA_964537355.1 uncultured Pirellulales bacterium
CGGTGCTCGTGGACGTATTGGCCACAAAGAAGCGAATACCGTGAGGGTGTGCACACGGGGAAAGGACAAAAGCTGTTGTCATAGCGAACGCCGTCTGCGGCGAGTCCGTCAATGTGGGGTGTTTTGATATCGGCATTTCCATAGGCGCCGAGGTAGTCTATTCGGTGTTCATCGGCGTGTATGATCAGAATGTTCGGGCGCCCCAGTGCGGCTCTGCGGGCAAATGACAACGTCGGGATTATTTGCGATGCGGCGGCTAATCCCATGGTCTTAAGAAAATTACGACGAGTGCTTGATTCGTACATTACAATAACCTCTTTCATTCATCGCACTGAAACTTACGGTTCAAACCCATACATATACATCACCAAGAATATATGTAAGATAGCACAATTAGCTGGCCAATGCCAGTATATCTTCTTGCATCTTCTACTGCTTGTGATCAATCTTACTTACCGAAGCGATAAAAGGAATCGCAAGAATCAACGAGGAAATGGCTCGATGGGTGATGGAGTCAGCGAAAGAGAAACCACGCTGACGCAGCTCTCAATGGCCTCAACCGAGAGTGATCTTGGTAATTTATTGTTTATTCCTCAGATAAGAGGTAGAAAGAAAATACGGATGACAATGAGTTTCAAGTTGTGTATACTGATTAAAATCTTAGATAGGAATAGATAATAGGAGGTAATTATGGAACAAAATGAACGCTCTCAAAAACGATTTGATCGTCGAACATTCATTGGTACAAGTGTGGCCGCAACTTTAGCAGTGGCGGCAAAGAGTACATCGGCACAAACTGAAACTGCGCCCATCGGTAGAGATTCCAAAGGTCGGCCACTACCATACAATCCGCGAACCTATAAGGCCATGCCCACACGTAATCTCGGAAAAACAGGTCACCGTGTAGGAATCTTCAGCCTTGGCGGACAGGCCGTCATCGAAACCACCGATCAAGATGAGGCCGAGGCCGTCATTAATAAGGCCATCGATTTGGGTGTCAATTACATTGATACTGCTTCATCCTACGGTGGAGGTAAAAGTGAACAGCACATCGGACCAGTAATGAAATATCGGCGGAACGAAGTGTACCTGGCATCCAAAACGCATGATCGCAGCTATGATGGCTCCATGCGTTTGCTGGAACAGAGCCTTAAGCGGCTGCAAACCGATCATCTTGATTGCTGGCAGCTGCACAACGTCCAGACCAAAGAGCACACAGATCGAATCTTCGCCAAAGACGGAGCAATTAAGGCCCTCGAGAAAGCCAGAGACCAGGGCATTATACGCTTTTTGGGGATAACCGGACATTATGATCCTTTCATCCTCGTTGAGGCCATCAATCACTATCCTTTTGATACGCTCCTGATGGCATTCAATGCGGCCGACAAGCATCAATACAGCTTTATTAAACATCTTCTGCCTGTAGCGCTGGAGAAGAAGATGGGTATTATAGGTATGAAGCTTGCCACACGCGGCCGGATGCTGTCAACCTGGACTCCTCCCCCGCTGGATGAGCAGCCTAAACGGATGGCAACGACCAAGCCGGGTACCATTACCATGAAGGAATCTCTGTTCTACAACTTTTCGTTCCCGGCCAGCACCAATATTGTCGGTTGTGACAATCATCATCAGGTTGAAGAGAATGTCAAGTGGGCCTCAGAATTCACCCCCTACAATAGTGCGGTTATGGCTAAGCTGGAGGACCGCTGTAAGTCCATCGTCAATCAGGGTCTGTATTTCCGAAAAGGAATTATCGACAGAGTTAAATCATGATAAGAATAGCTAAGAGGGCAAGAGCCGGTATAGGAACAGGATAAAGTCCACACCTTATTTTGAGGATATTTTAAAGGAATTATTGAATGCTGATTCAGCGTCAGGTCACAAAAGCATTATTGTTCCTCGTTGCGGCAGCTGGCGGAGCAGCTTTTCTCTTTGCGGTTGATGAAGTCAATGCCGGCCCCAGTTCCAAGCCCATCAAAGTCCTGATTGTCGATGGATTCAGCAATCACGACTGGAGGCAAACGACTCTTGTGGTCCAGCGGATTCTGGACGATACCGGACTTTTTGATATTGAGGTAACTACCACACCTGCTTGGCCAGATGCCCCAGAATGGAATAAATGGCGGCCGAAGTTTGGACAGTATGATGTGGTAATTCAAAACACCAACAATATAGGAAAAAAACAACTTCGCTGGCCAAGAGAAGTGGAAGCGGCCTTAGAAAATTTCGTCAAGTCCGGGGGAGGGCTCTACATTCTGCACTCTGCAAACAATGCCTTTTCCCATTGGCAAGAGTACGACCGCATGATCGGACTTGGTTGGCGTCATCAAGGGGCCGGTACTGCGCTGGAGATCAGCGAGGAGGGCAAGATTATTCGCATACCACCCGGAGAAGGAAAAGGTACATCTCACGGTCCGAGACTTGACACCATTGTCAGAATATTAAACCGGCATCCAATCAATAATGGATTTCCGAAGCACTGGAAGACTCCCTCCTTAGAGGTCTATGTGTACGCCAGAGGACCTGCTCAAAATCTGACGGTTCTGTCCTATGCCTACGATAAGGGTACACAGAAGTATTGGCCGATTGATTGGGTTGTTCAATATGGAAAAGGTCGCGTTTACAATTCAACCTTCGGTCATCTATGGTCCGGTGAAGTGGAGCCCGCCAGCATCCGATGTATTGGATTTCAGACCACGCTCATACGAGCAACAGAATGGCTGGCAACGGGCAATGTTACGTGGCTGGTTCCATCCGATTTTCCAACAGAAGACACAATTTCTCTACACGAGAGAAAACCAGAAAGCAAGCTTTATGCGTTTACGATGAACGACATCGAAGGGCAACCTGTTTCGTTCTCTAAATATCGGAAAAAAGTCCTGATGATAGTCAATGTTGCGAGTAAATGTGGGTTCACAAAGCAATATTCGGGCTTACAAAAACTCTATGACAAATATAGGGAGCAAGGGTTGGTTGTTCTGGGATTTCCAGCGAACAATTTTGGAGGTCAGGAACCAGGGACTGACTCCGAAATCAAGAACTTCTGTACCGTTCAATTCAACATCACATTTCCAATGTTCTCTAAGATCTCTGTCAGAGGTGATGATATCCATCCTCTCTATAAGTACCTGACTAATCCTGACAAGAAATCAAACTTTGGCGGTCCCATTCAATGGAACTTCAACAAGTTCCTGATAGACAGAGACGGAAAGATCGTTGCTCGATATCCATCAAAGACAGAACCTTTAGATTCTAAAGTGACCCAGGCGGTGGAACGTGAGTTACAGCGGGAGATCCAAAGATAAATGCAGAATAATTTATGATCAGCTTTGACACCATCAAGACCACGTTATAAAAAGTGATTAGCTCCCAAGTAATGTTTGATATGTCCGAATGGAAGTTCAACTTTTTGCTTTCGAATTGCATAAATCTTCTGAAATGAAGGCAAGTCATATAATTTTTCCAACTTCTCACGAAGTTCTTCTTTGAACAACCTTAGAATTTTTCGTCCATCTCTTTTGCTCTTTGTACATCTTCCGAAGTGCTTACAATTTCGACATATAGCTCCAGCAGCGTAATACCTCATTTTGAGTTTTTCGTTTATCCCGCAGAATTTCAACACTTGCCCCTCAGGGCACATATAAACATCATTTTGTAAGTCATATTTAAATTGTGATTTATCAAATTTACCAGGTTCTTTTTTACATGCCTGTCTTTGTGAAGGGACAATTACCTTAATACCCTGTTCATCAGCAATCTCAAAGATGTTAGTATCGGCATAACCGGCATTGGAACAGGCGGTTTTGCAAGGTCTACCAAGGACTTCATTGGCCTGATCAACCTGTTTTGAAAACTGATGATAATCATGGTTATCCGAAACCACATCGATATTAACAATAAGGCCATATTCCGGACAGCCAACTTTGTGAGGGGCAATTTCAATGCCCAACTCATCGAAATCCAGTGAGTCGATATGACATCGTAGGCTCTGACCGGAGCATAATTAGGAATGTATTCATCAACACTTAGTGGCAACAGTGTCATTTGCAGTCGATCTCCATATCGATATGCCATGACAGAATCCTTTCCTTTAGGTGCGATCATTATAGCATATAGACAAAAAAACAAAACCTTCCTAAATCCCCAATTGTGACACAGCCTCATATGTCAGAAAGGTGTAAACGGAGGTCTTTATTAAGATTTCCATGCTTATTTAGAAACCGCAAGGTAAAGTACTCTTGGGATGTTGTGAAAAATATTAGGAGATCAGTTCTCATCGCAAACGCACGAAACTCGTCATCTTGGAGCTTATTCTAAGCATAAGCAATGAACAACTATAATTACGATTGAAGATACCGGACTGATTGTAATGTTATGCAAAGCTCTGCTATCAAAAGCTACTACGCAGAAATAAAAAATACCTTGCCCGGCAGGACCTAACCTTATATTCTTTACATAAAAACTCCTGGGAGTCAGCGATGAAGCAGGCAGGTTATTTGCAGTGGGCAGTTGAAAATACCAAGACAGTATGGTGGCATGATTCAGCAGAACCGAGTGAGATTGAGCGAGGTATCCAGAGAGGCGCCGTCGGTGCTACGACCAATCCTTTTCTGTCACACCTTGCGCTTTTCCTGAACAAAGACACATGGGCGAAGGAAGTGGACATGGTGCTTTCCGAGCAAGCGGAGCCGGAAAGAAAAGCCGAACAGCTCATGAGTATAGCAATAAGGCACGCTGCTAATCAGTTCGACCAGAAATATAAAAAAAGCCATGGCCGGATGGGCTATGTATGTGCCCAGGTGAATCCCGCCCGAGCCGCAGACAGAGATTGTATGCTTTCGATGGCAAGGCGTTTTCATACATGGGCACCCAACATTGCCGTTAAGCTGCCCGCCACGGCGGCAGGGCTGGATGTACTTGAGGACTGCACCGCCGAGGGAATCACGGCTACACTGACTATAAGCTATACTTTGCCGCAGGTAATTGCTATTGCCGAAAGACACCGCCGAGGGATACAGCGAGCCGAAAAGAATGGTATCGAGCCGGGCAAGTGCTTTGCCGTCATCATGATAGGGCGCCTTGATGATTATCTTAGAGATGTGGCGCACGACAGCGAAGCTGGTATCAGCGAATCCGATATTCGTCAGGCGGGTTTGTCTGTTTCCAAGCGTGCTTATTCGATATACAAAGAGCAAAATTATGAAGCGACTTTGCTTGTTGCGGCTTTAAGGGGTACTTACCATATGACGGAATTGGCGGGAGCGGAAATCATTATGTCTATTGCTCCGCCGTACCAGGAGATGTTACTGTCCGAAGAATTGCCCTTCGAGAAGCGCATAGACCGTCCTGTGCCCGAAGATGTGATTAAGAGACTCTCCACTTTGCCTGAGTTTGTTCGGGCTTATGAGCCTAATGGAATGGAGCCGAAGGACTTCATTACATATGGAGTGGTGCAAAAGACAATTTCGCAGTTCTATGAAGGCGGCTGGAAATTATTGGAGAATTTCCAAGCCAAATAATGTTTTCGAAGTCGGCTGACAAGAGTATATGGGTCGGCTTTGTTATAAAAATCTGCTAACAAGAATACAGAGAAAGGTTTGACTATGAAGAAGATTGGTTTTATTGGATTGGGAATAATGGGCAATCCTATGGCCGGAAATCTACTCAAAAAGGGATACTCACTCACTGTTTACGACATTGTACCCGGGAAGGTCGATGAAGCAGTCGCGGCCGGAGCAAAGGCAGGCTTATCGAGCAAAGATGTCGCCGAAAAGAGCGAGATAGTAATAACAATGCTGCCCAATTCCCCGGATGTCAAGGACGCTGTGCTGGGTAAAAACGGTGTTTTGGATGGGGCGAAGCCGGGTACTATTCTTATCGATATGAGTTCCATAGCACCTTTAGCGAGCAAGGAGGTGGCAGAAAGAGCAAAGGAAAAAGGAGTTGTTATGCTCGATGCCCCGGTGAGCGGAGGTGAGCCCAAAGCCAAAGAAGGCACGCTTGCAATCATGGTCGGGGGACCGAAAGAGACATTTGATGAGGTCAAAGACATTCTGAGTGTGATGGGGGCTTCCGTGACACTGGTGGGCGATATTGGAAGCGGCAACATGACGAAATTAGCCAATCAGATTATCGTCGCACTGAACATTGCCGCGATGTCGGAGGCAATGGTTTTGGCAGCCAAGGCGGGTGTAAATGCAGAGAAGGTTTTCCAGGCGATTCGCGGCGGGCTGGCCGGCAGTACGGTCCTGGATGCAAAAATGCCGCTCGTGCTCAAAGGCAATTTTAAACCTGGATTCCGTATAGAGCTGCACATTAAGGATCTGGCCAACGCGCTGGATACCGCCCATGAAGTAGGGGTTCCAGTTCCGCTATCCAGCGCTGTAATGGAAGTGATGCAGGCGTTGAAGGTGGACGGCAAGGGCTCAGACGACCATGGCGGGATTATTCAGTTCTACGAGAAACTCGCTAAAGTCGAGGTAAGACAACAATAACTGAAATCCGTTGACTGAACACATTGATAGGTCGGTTTGTCTATGCGGCAGGCATCATAGGCAGTAGATACGAGAAAAGAAATGTGAATCCAAGGCCTATTACTCCGATGGCGGCGGTGACAATTGTCCATGATTTGAGAGTTTCTACTTCTGTGAAACCGCCCATTCGTGCGAATATCCAGAAGCCGCTGTTGTTCATCCAGTCACCGACCAGCGAACCGCTTCCAATCGCCATCGCAAGATAAACAAGATTGCAGCCAAGCATTTTGGGTGAGACACCCATGGCGGCGAATATTGAGACAGTTGTGATCATCGAAACGGTTCCGGAGCCCTGGGCGAATTTCATTA
>CAZIAN010000269.1:0-6816 GCA_964537355.1 uncultured Pirellulales bacterium
AGTATGACCTTTGTGGTCAACGAACTCGAAGCAAACGAAAAAGCCGGATGGCAAGTTCTGCCTTTGGTCAGTTGCAAACCGGGTACGCTTGAGAATTTGTCAGAAGTTATGGTCAAATGGAACAAGCTGGCCGTTCATCGACCCGGAATCCTTGTACAAATTGGGGCAACCTTAAGGGAAATTATCACGCACCCGCTTCGTTTTGTGAAAGTCCTCTTTTGGCTGGCAACTCTGCTGGTCCATAGTCCTGGCGAATTTGCAAAGGCACTTTATGAATTAACCGTCTGCTGCTGCTTTGCCGACAAGTGCAGACGTTTCGGAGCCGAGCATATACATGTGCATTTTGCCAGCCGGTCACTTAGCCTGGGCCTGATGATGGGGATGCTGACCGACCTGCCTGTTTCCTGCACTGTTCATGCGTTTGACATTTTTACAAGAAGCCACGGCAGCTTACGAATGCGATTAGCCAAATGCAAATTCATAGCCTCGGTATCTCAATTCAATGTCGAATATCTGCGAAACACCTGCGGAAATTCTATCGCTGATTTGTGCCGCGTTGTGCATTGTGGGATAGACGCGGAAAAATTCGGCTCTGTTTCTCGTCAACCTGAGCCCGGCAGAATAGTTTGCGTGTGCAGGCTAAGCCCGAAAAAGGGTCTGGACGTTGCAATAAGAGCTTGTGCGAAACTGCGGGACAATAACGTACAATTCATGTTCGAAATTGCAGGAGATGGGCCGCAGCGCCGGGCCCTCGATGAATTGATTGAAAGGCTGAATTTGGCCGACTATGTTAAGTTACTCGGAGCCAGGCCAAACGACCAACTTACGGAACTGTTTAGTCGGGCATCTGTATTTCTTATGCCCTGCGTTAAGACGCCAGATGGGGACATGGACGGTATTCCCGTTGCAATGATGGAGGCAATGGCATGCGAGCTACCGGTAGTGTCAACTGCTATTTCAGGTATTCCCGAACTGGTCGAAGATGGCGTAACAGGACGGCTGGCTCCGGAGAAAGACATTGATGCACTGGCACAAATCTTACAAGAGCTTCTCGGAGATATGGATAAAATCGAGCAGTTTGGAAAAACCGGACGCCAGCGTGTCCTCAAAGATTTTTGTATTTCGGAAAATGCAGCAAAGCTGAGGGAGCTAATCAAAAACTGATGCATATCCTTTATATTCATCAACATTTTGCAACGCCGGCAGGCAGCACCGGCACACGTTCGTATGAATTCGCCCGCCGATGGGTAAAAGCAGGGCACAAAGTCACTATGCTAACCGGTTATTATGACATCGGCGGTTTGCAAGTGAACAAGCCGCTTGACCGGAAACAGACCATAGAAGGAATAAACGTAGTCGTTGTTGGGACCAAATACAGTAACAAGCTATCATACTTGCGCAGAATAATTTCATTTTTGTCCTTTTGCCTTTTGAGCATTTTTGCCGGCATCAGGACCAAAGATGTGGACATAATTTATGCCTCAAGCACCCCTTTGACCGTCGGAATTCCCGCTATGGTTATAAAGTTGGCAAGGCGCGTTCCCTTTGTTTTCGAAGTGCGCGACCAGTGGCCTGAAATACCAATCAAGCTGGGTATTATAAAAAACAGGTTTCTTATCAAAATACTTTTATGGCTCGAAAAAACCATTTACAAAAGTTGCTCCTGGATAGTCGCTCTGTCGCCGGGTCAGGCGGAAGGTATAAAAAAAGTATTGGCTGATGAAAAACCGATAACAGTAATACCCAACAGTTGTGATATCGACATATTCGGACCGGAAATTGACGGCTCTGCAGTTCGACAAAGAAGGGACTGGGGGGATAAATTTGTTATTCTCCACACAGGCGCGATGGGTAAGGTAAACGGCCTGCACTTCGTCATCGAAGCAGCCGAAAAGCTCAAAGGCAATAGTGATATCATCTTTGTTTTAATAGGTGATGGAAACCAAAAATCATCTCTGGAAAGCGAAGTTAAAAAACTCGGTTTAGCAAACGTTGAAATTTTATCCTCTGTTCCGAAACGAGAGCTGCCCGAATTTTATGCCGCGGATGATATCGGTCTTGTGATAATTGGCAATTACCCGATTATCGAGCACAATTCAGCTAATAAATTTTTCGATTCTTTAAGCGCCGGAAAGCCCGTGCTGATAAATTATTCCGGCTGGCAAAGGAAAATTCTTGAAGAAAACGAAGCCGGGTTTGGCTGCGATTTGTGCAATCTTGATCAATTCGTCGAAAAAGTGCTTTACCTGAATTCGCACAGGCAGGAGATAAAACAAATGGGACAAAACGCCCGCAGAGTCGCCGTTGAAAAATTTGATAGAGACCGGCTGGCAAAGCAGGCCCTGGAGATAATTTCTGCACTGAAAAAATGAATAAGACACAAAGTCAGATAGAATTTCAAAACCTCCAGATTAAATATGCCGGGCAGGTCGCCTCTTTACACATTCAATGTATAAGCACCGGCTTTATCAGCTCTATGGGTATTGATTTTGTGACTAACCTGTATGAAGCCATCGTTCAAAGCAATTCGAGTTTCGGCTTTGTCGCAGTCAGAGACGAAAAAGTGCTCGGATTCGCAGCATTTACTTCAAATATTAATACACTTTATAAATCAGTCATTTGGAGAAAAGGGCTGAAATTTACATTACTATTGGCGGGCCATATGTGTTCCCTGAAGCGGGTCAAAAGGATGTTCGAAACTCTGTTTTATCCAACCAGAATAAAAAATAAGGGCCTGCCTTCAGCAGAACTGCTTTCAATCGCCGTCGATCCAGAAGAACAGCGAAAGGGGCTGGCCGGTGAGTTAATTGAAATGGGATTCCGACATTACCACAAAATAGGAGTAGATAAGGTCAAGGTTCTAATCGGAGCGGATAATAAGGCGGGAAATAAATTATATCTCAAGTGCGGATTCGAGCCTGCCGGACAGATTATCAATCATGGCCTGCCCAGTAATGTTTATGTCGCTCGAATCAATCAGGTTTGAGCCGAAAATCATTGCCCCTTGCGGATTGCACCCCGAAGACCATCCATCTTCAAATAGCCTTTTTTCCAAACCACAATCCCTGAAACAACAAATACGATTATGTACACAATCAGGGCATATCTGGTTTTTATCTGGCTCATAGCAAGACCAACCAGAGCATAAAGGGCCGCTAAGACGTAGCAAATGGTAACGGTTTTTTTCAGTGGTATGCCCCTGTCAATCATCTGGTCGTATATATGCCCGCGGTCGGAAACAAACAACGGACGCTTATTTATGGACCGTCTGACAAGAGCAACAGCCGTATCGAGAATCGGCAGTCCAAAGACCACGACCGAAGCCATCCACCATCTTGGAATTTTCTCGGCAAACAGAATCATAAGAACCGCCACTACAAAGCCGAGCAGCATACTTCCTGCGTCTCCCATAAAAATTTTGGCCGGGTGGCGGTTAAATGGCAAAAAGCCACATACCGCGCCGAGCAATCCCAAACATATAACTACGCGCACTGCATCACCGCCGACTTCGCTGAAACCCCAGGTGCCTAAATGAATCGCCAACAATAACATGGCACCTGTGATTATCACCGTAACACCTGCACAAAGGCCGTCCAGACCGTCCAGAAGATTGAGCGAATTGCTCGCACCCAATACAAAAATAATTACAATCGGAATTCCCAAAATAACTTCGATATTTTCCGGAATTCTATCCCCAGCCAATGAATAATATAACGCCGGTCTTATGCCAACGAAAATTAAAACAACCGCCGCCGCAACCTGGCCCAATATTTTCTGTATGGGTTTTATATCAAATATGTCATCGATTAGCCCTATAAGGCATGCTATCGACCCGCCGGCCAAAACCGCCACCAGCCATGTGAATGACAGGCGAAAATGCTCCGGCTCAACTGAACTCGCCGAAGTCCGTTTGTTAATACAATAAATACCCGCAAGTATGCCAACGGCCAGTCCGGCTAAAATGCCTACACCACCAAGATAAGCAACGCTGCCTTTGTGAGTTTTTACCAGTTTATCCGGTTTATCAACAATTCCGAGCTTTAGTGCGATATTCTTGCAAAGCAAGGTGGCAACTAAGGCTGAAATAAATGAAAACACCAGCACAGGCCAAAATTGCAACACCCAACTAAGGGGTCTTTCAGGACCTATGAGATTGTCTAACATTATTGCAATCCTCTATCTGAATAATTCCCGGACAGGGAGCTTTTCGCAGGATTTTCACAGTTTACAGAACGAATACAAATCTGTCCAGACGAATCACTATTAGTCTTGACGCCGGATTTCCCATATAATGGGTGACAATTAGACTGGAATTTAATAGTATACAGCCTATGGAGACCACTCAAGCCAGTTTAGACCATTTGACATGGGAGAATCCAATGGGTGAAGCACTCAAGAACGCTCTGAGGCTCGATTTTGACCGTAGACTGAAGCTCGAATTTCATGGAACCAAGGTCACCAGTGACGCCGGACTATTGGCCTACCGGGAGCTTGATGAAGCACTCAGCCTGACCTCAGCGATTGATTCAGAACTTCGTGACAACCGAGCGGGAAAGAACACTCGGCACAGCATTGCTGCTTTGCTCAGTCAGTCAATATACAGCAGATTGGCTGGTTACGACGACACCAATGATGCAGAGCGTCTATGTGTTGATCCTGTGATGCGACATGTTGCAGGGGGTAGAGCAATAGAACGCTCCGCCGCATCAACCAGTCTAATGGGCAGGTTTGAAACAGAGATACTGACTCAGCCGGAGAACCTTGGGATTTTTGATGGACCTGCCTGGCGTGTGGATTAACAAAGTTCACCAGCGGAAGCTACTCAAGCAGATTATACTTGATATGGACAGTTCTGTCAGCCCGACCTATGGCAATCAGGAAGGCACTGCTTACAACGGTTATTTTCAATGCATGTGTTATCACCCATTGTTCTGTTTCAATCAGTATGGCGATTTGGAGCGAGCACTTCTTCGCAATGGGAATGTCCATAGTGCCGATGACTGGCGAAGTTTACTGGAGCCGATTGTCAATCGTTATCGAAGTTATGACATCCTCCGATTCTTCCGTGGCGATGCAGCCTTTGCTGACCCCAAGATGTATCGCTATATCGAAGCAGAGGACTATTTTTATGCGATACGGTTAATAGGTAACACCATACTGCATAGCAAGATTGAACATTTAATGACTCGACCTGTGGGTCGCCCACCAAAGAAGCCGATTGTTCTGCACCACAGTTTTCGGTATCAAGCTTCCAGCTGGGACATACCTCGTAGAGTGGTCGCTAAGATTGAATGGTATGCGGGAGAACTATTTCCAAAGATAGGATTCATCGTTACTAACCTTCGATGGAAATCGAGCAATGTGGTTAAGTTTTACAACAAACGTGGGACAGCAGAGCAATGGATCAAAGAAGGCAAGTATGCATTGAACTGGACTCGACTTTCCTGCCACGATTTTGTTGATAATCAGGTCCGTCTTCAGCTGTTTGCATTAGCTTACAATCTTGGTAATTTCTTGAGGCGATTGGTCTTGCCAAACAAGATAAGGGACTGGTCGCTCAGGACGCTCCAGGTGAAACTGATAAAAATCGGTGCCAAAGTGGTGAAACATTCAAGATATGTGATATTTCAGATGGCAGAGGTTATGGTATCAAAATCATTGTTCCATGAGATTCTTGAGCGTATCGGTCATTTGAAACCTGTGCCAATTGGGTCCGGCTAATGCCAATAATTGCTGAAAACTTGAATTTATGAAGGGGCGAGCGGTCAAGGTCTGTGCAAAAGTCGGTATTGGAAGAAAGACGGGGCATAAATAAACTTGTTTTCATGCATATTTTTATTAAAACTGCCTCGGAAAAGAAATTTCATGGCCGTTCAAGGTGAATATGGTAAGATTATTGGTGTCGTACGGAGAAAATCATGTTTGTTAAGTGTTTAAATGGGAAATGTCAGGTAAATCGTGATCATGAAATGCGATACCGCGGAACCAGTAAAAGTAAACCAGTGAAAGGACAGGCAAGATGACCTCAAGGGATACCTATATCAAGCAGCTTCAACACCAATTGGACGAATGGAACGCCGAAATCGAACTATTGAGCCAAGATGCCTTACATGTCAAGCCCGCGATAAAAGCTGACTTTGAGAAATGTATCGCTGGCCTACGACATAAATGTGATGTGGCGAAAGAGAAGATTGCTGACATGCAAGCCTCTCAGGATACGGGTTGGGAAGAACTTAGCGAAGGGGCCGACCAGATGTGGGGTGGTATCAAGCAACTCTTTGAGGACACGAAAACAGCATTCCAGGAGGGGCGGAGGGAAGCCCGCCATAATCAATGATTGAGGTTCATTTTCTTGCTTCAGTAAATACTTTTGGTAATGATATGACCATTATTGGTTATTGGAGAACTCAAAATGGAAGACGAATATTACAAAAAGCGAGGCTTTAGAGGACTAACAGCCCTGAGCAAATTGATCTTTATAGCTATCTTTCTATTGGCAGCTTTTTTAGTCTGGGAAATCTCCGCAAAGGGAAACATCGAACAGGCAAGGCAGACTGGTGAAAACGTTTTAAGAGGCTGGATCACTGCGACAGGCAAAATGATAATAGCAGGCTTCCTCTGTGCATACACTGCACATTTCTTCCTGCCTCACACATTATTTAAAAGTCATAAATTCTACTGCGCTGATTGTGGTCAGTTTTTAGGATATAACATAACCCGCTGCACCAATCCAGGCTGCCTATCAAACAGATACACGACGGACCCCGGCATAGCCGAAAAAGCAAAACTGAAATCACGGAACAAATAATTCAACTT
>CAZIAN010000270.1:0-6816 GCA_964537355.1 uncultured Pirellulales bacterium
TGTGGATAGCCGGCCAAAAACCCATAAGCGCTATGGGTAGTTCCCGCATTACACGACGACAGCCGCACGGAGACTCTCATGATGTCTATTCCGTTACCTTTGAGTTTGAAGACGGGCTTATTCTGAACCACCGGGGAGAGCATTTGAAGAACCGCTTCGAGTTTCGCTGTGATTGTTTTGCACAAGGCCGGGACGGTTATCTTGAAACCGGCTATACGGGACGCGTGCGCATACTCGGTAATCGAGGCGGATATCGTGGAGGTGAAGTGGTAAACCTCTACCCCAGCGGTGCCGAGCGAAATATTGATACCTTCCACAAATGTGTCGCGAACGGCATATATGATAATCCGACGGTCGAACCAAGTGTAAACTCCACTATAGCAGCCATTCTTGGACGGGAAGCAGCAGAAAGAAACACCAAACTTACATGGGACGAGGTAATCCGAGAAAATAAAAAACTCGAAGTGGACTTTACAGGTTTGAAAATCTGAGTGAAAACAGGCAAGCTCTAACGCTATTTACCTGACTGCAGTTCACGAGCAGTTCTTTCGACATCCGACCACACACGCAGAAAGTTTTCGGAACAAATCTTCTTTATATCCACTTCAGTATAACCCTTTTTCAAAAGTTCATAGATAAGGTTCGGATAGCAGGAAACATCTTTCAAGCCGACAGGGAGCTGGCCTCCAACACCATCGAAATCGGAACCCAAGCCGACGTGCTCAATTCCAACCAGCTTCACAACGTGATCAATATTTGCAACAACATCTGAAATATCAGCATCATCAAGTGGATTTTCTTTCGCATATTTTTCGAAGTATTCATCTCTTGCTTCGCCTTGAAGATTATTAGCTTCAATATATCCTAATATGTCTTTTTTACGGTTCGCATATTTACTGTTGATTTTCTCACTAACGAACATAGATCCGAAAGTGATTTGAATTACCCCTCCTTTTTCAGCCAAGAGTTTTATCATTTCATCGTCCATATTACGTTCCCAGTCCGGAGTAAAATAACGGCAAGATGAATGTGTAGCTGCCACAGGCGCTTTTGAAAGCTCCATTACCTGATAGAATGTTTTATCTGAAACATGTGAAACATCTATGAGCATCCCCAAACGATTCATTTCAGAGACAACTTCTGCCCCAAAAGGACTCAGGCCGTTCCATTTGCGCTGCTCATCATAAGATGAATCGCAAATATGATTGCACTTCGAATGCGCCAAGGTGATATAACGGATACCGCGATTATAAAAGTACTTTAAATTGTCAAGATTCCCTTCAATCGGTGAACCGTTTTCCATTCCCATAACAATAGATATTTTATTATCACCAAACTGCTCTTTCACCTCTGCAACCGACCCGGCCATAACAAACTTGTCGGGCCATTCATCCACTATGCCTTCGGTTAGACCGATTATTTGTTCCGCAAAGGCCCTTGCGACACCTTTTTCTTCGTATTCGGCAGGGACATAAACAGCCATAAATACCACATCGAGCCCACCCTGTCGCGCTCTTGGGTAGTCAAACTCCCCTTCTTCTGTTCTCTGGGAAATATCTTCCATATTTTTTTGCAGACGATAGGGAACATCCTGGTGAGTATCAACAATCATATACTTATGTGCTAATTCTTTTGCCTTTTTCTTCATCTGAGCATCCGTTAAAATTTTAGCTTGTCCCTGGTAACCGATTATTAAAATCGTGATTACAGCAATAATAAAACATAGACTTTTTTTTATGTGTTTGTTCATAATTTATCTGCCTTATGAATAACTTTCTTTTACAATATTGTCCTTAATATGAATACGATTTATACAATTGTAGATTATTTTTGTGATAATATCTTCTGTATTGCTTCAATAGATTTCAAATAAATTCCATTGGAATAGTTGGTCAAAATTTGCATAGCAGCAGCCTTATCTCTTGCATATAGCCGACGAGCAGCTTCTTCAAGAGGTTTTTGCAAAGTAAAAGCGTTATTCTCGATTTGTACGGCGAGAGCTTTTACCGAGGCGATTGTTTCAACCGGTGCATCGGAAAGTTTGTTGCGAAAGTTGGAGAACATCCAAAAAGCCTTAAGCGAATCAGCCTGAAAAGAACAATTAAGCTTTTCATTAAAGAAAGCCTTTGATGGTCTTTGTGATTCCAGGGAGAAGCCTGTGGGAAATTCAGAAATACCAAAATGATAAGGAATATAAAACGAAGTCCGAGGCGAAGACAGGCACATCCAGTAAACCAAACCGATATCCAGAGGCTTATCCTTTCGCAACTGAGCAATGAAACTGGTCTGGGTGTTATCGTTGCAAATGGGGGTGCCGCTTTCCTGTGGACTTCTATGCAGTGATGAAGCTTCAATTATAGTTCCCTTATAATCGTGGCGTAAAATCTGCATAATATCAGCAACACTTACTTTACGTTTTGGTACTACTGAAAAAGGCAGCTTTGGGCCAATCTTAATGGCTTTGGCAGCAACATATTTGAAGCCGCTCCACTGCCTGCCAAAGTTGGAATAATTCGAAGCGGAATTGGGGTTCGAATAAACGGCGGCGAAATCAAACGGCCCATCCTTCTTCGGATTATACCAATCCCTCGAAACAGCATATTTAATGATATCTTTCGATGCCAGAAAGCTGCTCTTATCAGAAAGGTCAATCCGGCGTATAGTATAAGTGTTAGCCACCATAGCAATCTCATTGTCGCTAACGCGCTTAGCCATCCAGTGCTTGCCATTGACGACACAGAAAAGCCATCCTTCATCCGGGTCACAGATGATATATGTCCGGCCGGAGTCAATATAGCCGAATTGCTCCACTAGCTTTCCAGCTAAGAGGACACCTTCGCGTGCAGTTTTAGCGCGCTGGGCAACTAATTGCCTCAGCATATAGCCTATTCCGCCATCAGTAATTTCAGGCTTATCTTCTCGTGAAGGACAATTGTCCGATGTGATACCGACACCCCATTCATTGAGATAGCTGTCGGAGAAAAGCATACC
This sequence comes from uncultured Pirellulales bacterium, assembly GCA_964537355.1. Lineage (GTDB taxonomy): Bacteria > Planctomycetota > Phycisphaerae > Sedimentisphaerales > Anaerobacaceae > NIOZ-UU13. The sequence goes on from CAZIAN010000270.1 coordinate 2,992, forward strand.
CGGCATTTCCGACCAGATATAAGCCCATGTTTGCCTGGCCTGAGCTAATTGGCCGCCGTTGCGAAGCCTCACTGTTTCTCCGGATGGGTGTTTTTTATGTGGGATTTTGTGATGATTGACAATTTGAGGGGGCCCATCGTCCTCGTTGTGAGCCATAATCACACATCCATCGACCGAAGCCTTTCTACCCACTACTATGGAATAACACCCTTCACATCTTGCTGCGAGTATTGCCAAACAGAATACAAATACAGCAGCTACCAGAAATAATCTGACAAATGTCTTCTTTACAATCATATTTATTTCCCTGTCAAAATAGCTGATTACTTTATTTACTTTCACTTGAAGCCACTACTACGGCACAGGAGGCATCACCTGTAACATTTACCACGCTGCGACACATATCCAATATCCGCTCTACGCCCATGATGAGGGCTATACCTTCCAACGGCACTCCGATACTTTTGAGTACGATTGCCAAAGTAATAACTCCAGCCGCCGGTGTTCCGGCAGTACCGATAGAAGCCAGCACAGCGGTAAGAACTATCGTCAATTGCTGCATCGGATTGAGACTCAAACCATATACCTGTGCAATAAACACAGTAGATACTCCCTGATAAAGAGCGGTACCATCCATATTTATGGTAGCTCCTAAAGGCAAAGCAAAGCTGGCAATTTGCCCTGGGACACCCAAATTCTTTTCAGCACATTCCATAGTTACAGGCAAAGTGGCCGAACTCGACGCAGAGCTAAAGGCAATCAACTGGGCCGGACGAATACCTCTGAAAAATGTCCTTACTTTTTGTTTACTGAATATCTTTATGGCTAAAGAGTAAACAATCGCAACATGAAGAACAAGCCCTACAACAACTACCAATGAATACTTAATAAGAACAAAAAGAACATCCAGTCCAAAATCCGCAACAACCGCTGATATCAGAGCAAATACTCCGTAAGGAGCAAGCTTCATAATAATATGCACCATTTTAATTACTACGTCATTAACACCCTCGAAGAAATCTATTACAGGGCGACTTCGTTCGGACGGAATTAAACCAAGGCAAATCCCTGTCATCAAAGCAAAGAAAATAATCTGCAGCATCCTGCCTTCAACAAACGCCCTGATAGGATTTGTTGGAATAATATTCAAAAGTATGTCGGTGATAGTTGGTTTTTTAAGGTCTGTATCAATCGGCGCAACTGATTCTTCCGGACTGCTTTGAATCAACCTTGTCCGCGTTTGCTCTGAAAGACCCGCTCCGGGCCTTAAAGTATTCGCCAGGAGCAAACCTATACAAATAGCAATGACTGTCGTACACAGATAATAAGCCATGGTCTTGGCGCCGATGCGGCCCAACTTCCTGATATCGTTAAGACTGGACGTACCTACTAATAAAGAGGCAAAGACAAGAGGTATTACAACCATACTAATCAATTTAATGAATGCCAGGCCGATTGGTTTTATATAGCTAAAAACAAAATCAGAAAACCCCCATTGGCTGGCGAGCACACCAAAAAGCACCCCTGCCAGCAATCCTATCAAAACCTTAGTGTATAATTGAAGTTTGGGTAATTTCATTGGTAATACTGATTATACCGGTTTCAAATTAAAGGAGATAATAATAAAGAAAAAACCACAAGTCAAAGGAGAACACTCTTAATTAGAGGTTCTGTTTGTTAGATAGACGCCAGATATTACCAAAACCGTCCCGACTACAAGTGAGAAAGTGATTGGCTCCCGCAGGATAAGGAAAGCGCACAGAATAGCAAAGACAGGGACGAAATTTATGAACAAACCGGCTTTCGTCGGACCAAGTTGCTGCACGCCTTGATAATACCAGACAAATCCGATGACGGTCCCAAAAATGCCCAGATAACTTATACATGACCAGTCGAGTACTGATTGGTGACTCAAGTTCTGTAACAATCCTTCAAAACAAGCGGGAATAAACAAAGCAACGGCCCCAACTATGGCCGAATACGAAACAGAAACAAGTGGAGAAAGGTTTCTCATTACGCCCTTGCCTATCAGCGAGTAAGCGACCCAGCTAAGAACGCAGCAAAAAATGTAAAGTTCCCCCAAACCCAGACCCGTCCTGAATATCTGCTCAATATTTCCTTTTGAGATTACTACTATTGCTCCACATACAGAGACGACAATTCCAAGACCTTTGATAAGGTTGATTTTCTCTTTTAAGAAAATAGCCGAAAAGATTGTTATGAATACCGGGCACGTTGCAATTATAAGTGAAGCCCGAGACGCCTCAATTATTTTGAGCCCTTTGAAGAACATAACGTTGTACGTGAATATACCTGTCATCCCCAACATAATAATGGGTAAGATTTGAAACTTCTTCAGCGCGGGCAGCTTATCTTCAACTTTCAAAGTGAGCAATATGAGCAATATCGAGGCAATTGCAAATCTTTGAAATGCGATTGAGAAAGGTCCAACGTTTTGAGAGACAACCCGGCCTGCAACAAAAGTGCCACCCCAGAACAGCATCGTAAATAATAGCTTTACATAAATCTTCATAGGAAGAATTTCATTTCCGGCTACTGTTCATTTAGGGTGTTTTTGCCATATAAATTATTGAGGAATACAAATATATTATAGAGGCAGTTTCGAGTTAATCAGTCACTTTCGGCAAGTTATATCAGCTTCTCCATGGACGAGTTCTCTTGATATTGGCCATTGCCGTTTTCGCAATGAGGGCATCCTCGGCTATCTCAAAATCGAACATTCCCGCCAGGACATGGTCGGCGCCGTTTTCAAAGGCGTAGTGGAAAGCGTCCTTAGGTGGTATGGCACCTGCAGCCATGACCTTGAAAGCTATCCAGGGTTTCTTTACGGTCTTCATAAAATCAGCCACCTTCTGAGGGTTGTTGCACCAGTAACCCGGCACTTCAGCAATTACTTCCGACAGTTCATTCGGCTTCGGTGCTGTAGGATAGTTGTGATGGTGGAATGTTTTGATATAAAAGTCCGCGTTGATTTGATTCTTCTCGCATTCCATAATTACCTTTAGATCGTGCGCCCCGACACCTGAAGGCAGCCCCTGGTCTTTGGCGATTTGAACAGCCTTTGCAATCATATCCAACCTACCTTCTGAAACAAGGCTGTCCCCCCGGACACCCCAGAGATAGATTGCGTCGGTCCCCTCATCAGCAAGCATGCGAACCTGCTGGCCATAGGCTTCCAATTGCCCCTCGATGGGAGCGGTAGGACATATAATCCATTTTATCTTTCCGCCCTTCTGATGGCGGTACTTCTTCAGTGTGCTCATTATTCCCGGCGCTGTATGTATGACGAGCGTATCGATGCCGTTGGCCTCGGCGACTGCCATAGTTTCATGTATTTTCTCCTCTGTGTTATAATGCGCCGTCAGATTATAGACATACTTAAGGTCGCGGCTGTGGGTAAAGTGCGTCAGCAGATTGCCTCCTAATAAGAGACGGCTTACACTAAGCTCGCCGATTCTTCCCTTTGGTAAATCCACCGTGGGTGTAGGCCGGTTACGGTTCATTGACTGTTTTGAAATGTCCTTTGCAAGTGTCCTGCCTGAGCCCATTTGCATTGATATTGCACCTCCGGCGGAAGTTAAGAGTGACTTCTTAATAAACCTTCGACGATTAAGCCATGATTTCATGGTAATCCTCCATTAATCTAATTATTCTCAAAATGACTATTACAGTTATTATACCCTTTTGAGCATTTATTTCAAACCTAAGATTAATTTGGAAAACTTAATTTGTCCAAAGGGTCGGTTCCGCGTCTGATTTCCTCTTTATCGCTATAGCCGTCGTTGTCATCATCAAGGTCGCTAT
>CAZIAN010000271.1:0-6804 GCA_964537355.1 uncultured Pirellulales bacterium
CTATGCTACCGCCTGCTATGGTAAATGGCACCTTGGTCATCATCCTGAATTTCTGCCGATGCGGCATGGTTTCGACGACTACTTCGGCCTGCCTTACTCGAACGATATGTGGCCCCACCATCCGACCAGCAATGCGTATCCTGACCTGCCGCTTATCGAAGGCGAAAGAGCAATAGAATATAATCCCGACCAGACGCAGCTTACTACATGGTACACCGAGCATTCTGTTCGGTTCATTGAGAAGAACAAAGATCGGCCGTTCTTCCTGTATCTGCCTCATTCGATGGCGCACGTACCCTTATTTGTCTCCGACAAATTCAAAGGCAAATCCGAACGGGGACTGTATGGTGACGTCATGATGGAAATCGACTGGTCGGTGGGACAGATTCTCTCAACACTAAAACGATTAGGTATCGATAAAAAAACTTTGGTGATATTCAGCTCTGACAACGGGCCGTGGCTGAGCTACGGCGACCATGCCGGTTCGGCCAAACCTCTGCGCGAGGGCAAAGGCACAACGTTCGATGGCGGCCAGAGAGAGTCAACCATTATGCGCTGGCCGGGCCGGATACCCGCAGGGGCGGTCTGTAAGGAGTCGGCTTCGACGATGGACATCCTGCCCACAGTTGCAAAACTGACTGGCGCGGAATTGCCTTCTCATACTATCGACGGCAAGGACATCTGGCCTTTGATTTCTGGCAGACCCGGAGCGAAGAGTCCCCACGAAGCGTTCTTCTATTATCGCGGCTATGCGCTCGAGGCGGTCCGCAGCGGAAAATGGAAACTACACTTGCCGCATGGCTACCGTACATTGGCCGGACGCGAAGGCGGAACGGGCGGTCAGCCGGCCAAATATGAGCAGGCCAAAATCGATCTTTCGTTATTTGACCTTGAAAAAGACATAGGCGAGCAAAACGATATCTCCGCAAAATACCCGGATGTAGTCGAGCGGCTGTCGGGTCTTGCTGAGCAAATGCGCCAAGAGCTGGGTGATTCGTCTAAAAAAATGACAGGCAGCAGCAGAAGAGAGCCCGGACGAATATAGCCGGCTTAAAAAATTAATTTTCAGGAAAACAGAAGAAATTTGTCGAAATTAAAAAACAAAGAAGTTGTTTCGACGTATAGATAAATAGAAATAGGCAGGTTTGAAATTCTTTTATAATTTTAGCCGTTATCATATTCACCTTCTTATTTTCATATCTTGAACCTGCCATCGAAGAAATGTTCTTTCGCAGTTTGGCCGGTGTTTTTCAAAGGAGAAAAGTTTTGCGCGCAGTTTTTGCGCCGATATGGAAAACAAGATCAACAGGCAGGTTTGAAATACTTATTATAATTTAGGTCGTCATTATATTCGCCTTCTTATTTCATACCTCTCGAATCTGCCTTCCAGAGAAACTCACTTACACGACTGAGCTAAGAGCAGCCTTGAACGTGAAACGGTTGGTCTGCGCGGAACTTACCGGCAAATTTATAAATTTGTTTTGAACCGACCGTTTTTGAGCGAAAAAACAGAACAATGGAGATTCGCCAAAAACGGCGTTGAGTGCTGTGCGTTACTCTTTGACAGGAGCTGTCATAATACGAGCCCGGTGATTAATTGTACTTATTGTTATTAAAGAGATTATCGAAATGTGCTTAAGAACGGTCGGTCGCGCGAATCTCCGAAAAATTAAAGGAGAAAAAAAATGAAACGCAAAGGTTTTACATTAGTCGAGCTTCTGGTCGTAATTGCGATCATAGCTCTGTTGATGGGCATCTTAATGCCCGCACTGTCGAGGGTCAGGCAGATTGCCTTCCGCCTGATCTGCGGGACGAACCTGTCCGGTATCGGCAAGGCAATGCTTATCTACGCCAACGATTACGACGATGAGTTTCCGCGTGCCGGTGGCAGAAACAGCAAGTGGAGTTCGGCCCTGTCTAACTGGATGTCTGACAACCGCTATGCCGCTTACGGCTTAGGCGCCGACGGCAGCGGCGGTCAGGCCACCATTACGTCCAGTTTCTACCTTCTTGTTAAGTATGCCGAGGTAACGCCCAAGTCATTCATCTGCAAGGGTGATTCCGGGACCACGGAATTCAAGCAGAGCGATTACCCCGCGGCTGCCGGCTTCGATCTTATCGACCTCTGGGACTTTGGCCCCGAGTCGATAAACCACTGCAGCTACTCCTACCACATGCCTTACGGCCTGTATGCCCTGACTTCATCAAGCGAACCAGGTATGGCGGTAGCGGCGGATCGGAACCCCTGGATGACCTCTCCGGCGGCAGAAGCAAAAGATGCGGCATTGTTAAGCTCATACAATCCAGAGGGCGGTAGAGAAATGGTCAATATTGGAAACGCCATTGCTCACCAGGAAGACGGGCAGAACGTATTGTTTATGGACAGCCATGTGAACTTCGAAAAACAACCATTCTGCGCCATCAACGATGATAACATTTACACCTACTGGGACGGCGGAGATATCCGACGAGGCGGCTACCCAGTTGCCAACGTCAGTGAGCCGACTGATAGGCTGGATTCGTTTCTCGTAAACGACGGTGAAGGCGCACCGGTAGGACCAAAACCAAGACAGTAATGCTTCCCTGTTGATGTACCTGTATAGGTAGATGACGCACTTGTGCAAATCTCAAAAGTTACTGTTGGCCAGATGGTAGGCAAAGACGGCGTGATTGTGCGAGATTGGTAAGGTTGAAAGCAATTTATTGTTAGATAACCGGGTTGTGTAGAGGCAGTTCCTCCTTTTCTGTTCTATCTGGGCGGTCTTGTGTGGCGGAGCACAGGGCCGTTTTTTTGTGTTAAGTGGTGATTATTAGAACATTTAACTGAACATAGGATTTGTCTTAATCTTCTGTTTATGTTAGACTGTGCATTTTGGTTTTCAAGGAGTTCAAAATTGGGACAAACGCTTACTTACAAGATACTCAGCAAACACCTTATCGAAGGCAAGCTCGCCGCCGGTGAGCAGATTGGCATTCGTATCGACCAGACCCTTACTCAGGACGCCACGGGAACTACGGCCTTTTTACTGTACGAATCGATAGGGGCCGCTAAAGTTAAAACCGATTTATCGGTCAGCTATATCGACCATAATATGGCCGGCTTCGGGCCGGAGAATCATAACGACCATTTATACCTGCAAACGATAGCTGCAAAGTGCGGCGTTTATCATTCGCGTGCGGGCAACGGTATCTGCCATCAGGTTCATTTGGAGCGGTTCGGCAAACCCGCAGCAACGCTGTTGGGCAGCGATTCTCATACGCCGACCGGCGGCGGAATCGGTATGCTGGCAATCGGCGCTGGCGGGATGGATGTTGCAGTGGCTATGGCCGGCGGGCCGTTTTATATGAAATGCCCGAAAGTTTTAGGAGTGAAACTTACAGGCCAGTTGAACGACTGGGTGGCTGCAAAGGATGTCATTCTCAAACTATTGAGCATTCTCACAACGAAAGGCAACGTCGGCTGGGTCGTCGAATATTTTGGACTCGGAGCCGAGCGCCTGTCTGTACCGCAGCGGGCGACGATAACAAATATGGGAGCGGAATTAGGTGTTACTACAAGTGTCTTCGCCAGCGATGAACAGACGAAAAAGTTTCTCTCCGCTCAAAAGCGAGAAAAGGACTACCAACCGCTGGCCGCTGACGAGGATGCCGAATACGACCGAGTCGTTGAAATAAATCTGGATGAGCTTGAGCCGATGGCGGCGTGCCCGTCTTCACCTGATAATGTCAAATCAGTCGGAGAAATCGCCGGCCTCGAAACCGCCCAGGTCGTGATAGGAAGTTGTACGAATTCGAGCTTTGCCGACTTAATGATGGTCGCGAAGGTATTAAAAGGTCGGCATGTAAATAATATGGTAGAATTTGCAATCGCTCCGGGTAGCAGAGAAGTGCTGAATATGCTGGCCCAAAACGGGGCATTGGCGGATATGCTTTCATCGGGTGCCCGGATTTTGGAATCGGGCTGCGGGCCCTGTATCGGGCAGGGCTTTTCCCCGGCGAATGAGGTGGTGAGTCTGCGGACCTTTAACAGGAACTTTGCCGGACGAACCGGAACAAAAGGCGATAAGGCCTATCTGGTCAGTCCGGAAACAGCCGTCGCTTCTGCCTTGATGGGTAAAATCACCGACCCGCGTGACTTACCGGAATTGGTCGGCGCTGAATATCCGAAAATCGAACTGCCGGACGAATTTGTAATTGACGACAGTATGATAGAGCTGCCATTGAGTGATGAAAAAGCGGCAAAGGCTGAGGTTTTACGCGGGCCGACGATTGTTGTACCTGAGTCCCCTGCGCCATTGCCGCAGAAGCTTACGGGCCAGGTGCTGATTAAGTGCGGCCAGAAGATAACCACCGACCACATTATGCCCGCGGGTACTTTTCTGAAACTCCGTTCGAATGTGCCCGAATACGCAAAGGTTGTTTTCAATTGCTTCAATGAAGAAGGCAAACCGACTTTTGCCGAACGGGCGCTTCAATTAAAGGAAAAAGCGATAGCCGGCCTTATAGTGGCTGGCGAAAGCTACGGCCAGGGTTCGTCGAGAGAGCACGCCGCACTTTGCCCGATGTATCTCGGTGTCAGGGCGGTGATTGCCAAAAGCATCGAGCGAATCCACAAGGCGAACCTGATAAATTTCTGCATCGTGCCGATAGAATTTGCCGACCCGACAGACTACGACAAGATCGACAACAGCGACGAACTTCATATAGATAATCTTATAGAAGCAATTAAGGGAAGCGACGAGGTTAAGATTGTAAAAGCGGACGGCTCATTTGAATTTGTCGGCAGGCTGGAGCTTTCTGAAAGAGACAGGGAGATTCTGCTTTCGACCGGCCTTCTTAATTACACGCGCAAAAAAGCGAATGGATAAAAAAACAATAACCATATTCGGGACAAGCAAGGCCGTAGAAGGTGATTCTGTTTATGATCTGGCATACGAAACAGGCAGGCTGCTGGCTCAGGCCAGCTTTACCATTGCCAACGGTGGATACGGCGGAACGATGTTGGCAGCGGCTAAAGGAGCATCCGAGGCAGGCGGTGAAGTAATCGGCGTAACTTGCACGTCTTTTAAGAACAGCAGGCCCAACAAATATATCAGCCGTGAAGTTGGTACCGCCTCGCTCGATGAGCGGCTGGATAAGCTGATAGAATTGGGACAGGCTTATGTGGTACTGCCCGGCGGAACCGGAACACTGCTTGAACTGGCGAATGTCTGGGAATTAAAAAACAAGGGCTTTCTCAAAACAGATAAACCGATTATACTTTTAGGCGGATTCTGGAAGCCGCTGGTCGATTTGATTGCAATCGATGACCCTGACAGCAGCCGATATGTAAAGCCGGCGAGTGAGCCGCAGCAGGTTATTAAATTGATTAATGAATGTTGATGATTTGTAATTCAAGAATATCTGATATGGAAAAGAAACCGGCAATTTTAATTTTAGTGTTCTTTTTAGTTACAATCCCGGCGGTATCGGGATTTGGTGCTGAGACCCCGCAGGAAAATCTGCTGTGGGATGGCTTTGTTCTAATGGGTGTTAATGGTAAAATAATTCCCGCCGTTTTGCCTGGCAACAGAGAAAAAGCAGTTGATAGTAACACACCTCTCGGGCCTGGGCCCAATCTTGATTCCAACGAGAGTGGATGGTTCTATGAATTTTCCGCCGATGTGAACGATTTAAGAGCTAAAGCCCCTGCAGGGACCACGCTGGAGCTGCTGCCGTCGTCAACACTGGAAAAGTTGATTGCTGATGTTAACGAGCGTTCTGCCAATACTTACAGGCTCTCAGGCTGGGTTACAAAATACAAGGGCAGGAATTTTATTTTCCCGAATCATTTTCTACCTGTTAGTACAATAATTAAGCAGCAGCCTCAAACAGAGCAAAAATCGAAAGAAGGCGGCCAAAACACGCCTGAAAAAGAATCTGAGCAGCCTGCTGTAAGTGAGCCGAATGATTTATTGACTATGCCTAAGGAAATTATGGAAAGACTCAAAGCCGGGAGGATTGCCAGGCTCCCGACTCCGAGACGAACACCAATGACAAAAAAAGTAGTGTTAGAGCAGGATTCCATCCTGGCCGACAGGAGCGCATTTCTGGTCAAAAAGAAAGACGGTCGGCTTGTGTTCATTCTGGATGCCCTTGGCCGCAATACCCGGCCTGTATCGTTGCGGCTGCTGCCCTGCGAAGCCCTGGAGCTGGCCGAACTTACACAATCCGAGATCCCCGAGCCGGTGCGGTTTAAGATAGCAGGTATTGTGACTAAGTATAAAGGTGAAAAATATCTGCTGCTGCACAGGGCGACCCGCATTTACAGCCACGGCAACTTCGTAAGATAAAGGAATAATCAATGCCCCACGAACTCGACAAAATCCTTATCTCTTCATCCCAGCCGGACTTTGAAAGAATGCTAAGTAAGCTTCGTTTTGCTGTAGTACATGCTGCAAGATTCAGAATAGATAGCTCAGAAAATAAACAGCTAAGAAGTATTGTTGAAAATGTTATGCAACGTTGTGATGAGGCCGTAGTAGAATATACGGAAAAGTTTGATGGTGTTAATCTAACGCCCGAACAGTTTGCTATTTCAAAGGAGGAATTGGAGCGTGCTCACAGAGAAGTTAATGAAGGTCTGTTAGATTCGCTTCGTCAGGCAATTGCAAACGTAAGGAAGTATCAAAACGAAATCTTCATCGGCGACAAAAATAATCATCCCGGAATAAAATATACTCCCATCAGCCGCGTCGGTATTTGCGTACCGGGTGCATCGGCGCCGCTTCCTTCAACAGTAATCATGACGGCAGTGCCGGCCCA
>CAZIAN010000272.1:0-5409 GCA_964537355.1 uncultured Pirellulales bacterium
CGGCGGCATGATGGGCGGCGGCATGGGCGGCATGGGCGGCGGCATGATGGGCGGCATGGGCGGCATGGGCGGCGGCATGATGGGCGGCGGCATGGGCGGCATGGGCGGCATGGGCGGCGGCATGATGGGCGGCGGCATGGGCATGGGCATGGGCGGCCAGGGCGGCATGATGCAAGCACAGAGTCTTGTGAATTTGATTCAGGAGACTATTGAGCCGGATACATGGTTTGACCTTAGCGATACTGGTGAGGGAACCATAATGACTTACCCGATGCAGCAGCCAAGGAAACTTGCCGTGATGCAGACCCACGAAGTTCATGTGGAAATAGAAAAGCTATTGAATGCAATGCGTGAATCGCTTGGAAATCAGATTTCCATCGAGGCCGTATTCTTAGTGGTAAGCGAGAATTACCTCGAAGATATCGGGCTGGATGTAGATTTTTCGGCTAACCTCGGCAGTAAATGGGGTCAGCTTAGTTTCGAACAGGGCTCTGCAGATGCTACTAAACCGGATACCTCAACAAAGATAGGCGGCAGTCTGGGTGGTATTGCCTCATCAGCTACTATTGGCGGAGGTTATGGTTCGATACTTGATGATTTGCAGGTTTCGTTCCTTCTGCGAGCTGTTCAAGCTCATACGGACTCCAAGGCTATAGTTGCTCCGAAAAATACGGTATTGAGCGGAGAGTCGTCGGCATTCTCTGTTTCAGATATGGTTACATATGCACTGCCACCTAACACCGGAACCACCACAACGGGGATAGGTGTCGGTACCGGTACTACACAAAACCAAACACAACAACAAATAGGCTTTATATCAGTCGGCAGTATGCTCAGTATTACTCCGACTATTTCTCATGATAAGAAATATGTATTACTGAATATAGTTACTACCCTGACGGACCTGCTGAGATTGAGAACGCATCAGGTTGAACAGGTCGTAACAACAGGCACGACGACGGGAACCGAGCAATACGAAGTAACTGTTCCCGAGACGGAAACGTCAAGTGTCATGACTCGCGTGAGCATACCCGACGGCGGGACATTACTGTTAGGCGGCCAGAAGATAACATCAGAAATTGAAAAGGAAGCGGGTGTCCCGGTATTGAGCAAGATCCCTGTTATTGGCAGACTGTTTAGTAACCGCAGCACAATAAAAGACCATAAGATCCTTCTGATATTAGTAAAACCAGTCATTATGCTGCAAGAGGAAGGTGAAGCTGATGCGATTGCCGGAATGGAAAGCGAACTTTAACCTTTGTAGTGGTTGCAGGGCCTGGTTTATCACATTTTTAGCTTGTTGAGTGGAGTACCTTGCTGAAAAAACGTTACATTTGGTATCAACAGCGGCACTTAAATGTTGCCTAAGCTGATTAGTTTTCCAAAATACTTACAGTTTAAGGAATGATAAACGAAAGTTTAGAAGCGGAATAATGAAGCAGCACATTTTGATTAGCGCATTGATTTTGTTGTCCATAGCAGGTTTTGCATGGGCAGAAGATTTACCGGGTTTAGGGTTTTATTACTCATCTGAAAATGATTTCGCGGCTTATAAGCAGGGCGAACTGATTGTTCGTTTTGCAGACGTGGATGCTTTTTCCCAGTTGTCGGATGGCCCTCTTTTAATGGGTCCGCTGACAACTCATGCGGTGAGAGGAGCGCTTTCAGATTTTATCCTTACCGGGGCAGAGATAGAAAAAGAATATGGTGAGGTTGCGCCTGGCCTTGCTGTAGTAAAGCTGCCTGAGGGCACGACGGTTACGGAGGCTTTTGTCCGGTTCAACCAGTCGGCCAACGTTTTGTACGCCGAGCCGAACTACAAGTACAAGCTGTTTGCCGTTCCCAATGATCCTATGTTTTCTCAATTGTGGGGTTTGGATAACACCGGCCAAACCGGTGGAACCGATGATGCCGATATAGACGCCCCTGAGGCGTGGGACCTTGAGACCGGTGATCCGGCGATTATCATAGCCGTTGCCGATACAGGAATTGACTATAAACATCCTGATCTGGCGAATAATATGTGGATTAACAATGCAGAGCTACGCGGCGCCCCGGATGTTGACGACGATAATAATGGTTATGTAGATGATATTTATGGCTATGATTTTGCCGGTGACGTTGCATCAGACCCCGGAGATGCCGACAGCGATCCGATTGATAATCACTTTCACGGTACTCATATAGCGGGAGTCATCGGCGCGGTTGGCAATAATGGCAAAGGCGTTACGGGCGTTTGCTGGAACACCAGATTGATGGCATTGAAAGTGTTCTCTGATGATTATCGTGTAGAGCCAGAGGTTTTTTCGAGTGATGCCGTCGAAGCTATTCACTATGCCATTGACAATGGTGCTAAAATTATCAACGCCTCCTGGGGAGGTGACTATTATTCGCAGTCTCTGTATGATGCTATCAAAGAGGCCGGAGAAGCAGGGCTGCTTTTCGTAACCGCGGCAGGTAACGATTTTGGCAGCGATAATGACCAGGTTCCTGTCTATCCTTCAGGTTTTGATCTGGATAATATCATTTCTGTAATGTCATCTGATCCCAACGACCAGAGGTCGGATTTCTCCAATTTTGGAGCGACAACAGTTGATATTGCCGAGCCCGGTACCGATATTCTGAGTACATCTCCAACGACTCAAAATTTTGCGATGCTCGTTTTTGGTGTGCCGACAAATTATGCCAGCTTAAGCGGGACATCGTTATCCGCTCCTTATGCATCAGGAGCCTGTGCGCTGATTTGGTCCCAGTACCCAGATTTGGCCAATAGCACTGTAAAGGGCATTCTTCTAAAGGCTGTTGATCCGGTATTTACGTCACCGAGGCTTAATCTTTCGGGTGGACGTATTAATTTGCATAAGGTATTAACATTAGTCCCCAAGGGAAAGGTGGGGAAAGTCCTCAACAGTAAAGATGATCCCGCGGATTCTGCCAATCTTTATCCCACCATCCAGGACGCTATAGACGATGCCAATGACGGTGATGTGCTGATTGCCGAGGCCAATTCGCTTTTCCTGGAGATTATTGACTTTAAGGGCAAAGCGATAACGCTTCGCAGTGGTGATATTACAAATCCGGACGATCCGAATATCAGTCCTGAAGACACATTGATTTTAGGCATATTGAATGAGGATTCCGTAGTAACATTCCAGAACAATGAAGGCCCCGATACTGTTATCCAAGGCTTTACTATCAGTTGGGGCAGTGCCGATTACGGTGGCGGCATCAGTTGCTTCAGGGCGTCACCGACAATTACCGACTGTATTATAAACAATAATTTCGCGAATTTTTATGGTGCCGGCATCGATTTGGTTGAGAGTTCAGCGACAATCAAAAACTGTACGATTATCGAGAACCGAACCTCATCAATCTCCGGTATAGGCGGCGGAGTGAATTGTGAGCAGTCATCGCCGACAATTACCGACTGTATTATAAGCAATAATTTCGCTAATAACGTCGGTGGCGGTATGGCATGTTATAACTCGAATCCGGCTATCATAAATTGTGTAATTGCAGACAATTCGGCAATTCATAAGGGCGGCGGAATCGATTTGGAGTACTCATCGCCGACGATTACCAATTGTACAATTGTCGTAGACGACCCCAATGCTCCGAAAGACGGCGGTATCTTTGCCCTTCATGATTCTTCGCCGATAATTACCAATTGTATCCTTTGGGGTAACGGCGACGATTTGTACAACTGTTCGGCTACATACTCCGACATTGAAGACAATGACAAGGGTGTAGGGAATATTCATTCAGATCCGCTCTTTACGACTGGTCCATTGAGCAACTACTATCTAAATCAAACAGCAGCCGGACAACTCGGCAGTGACAGTCCCTGTTTGGATGCGGGCGATCCGGATACCGACATTAGTCTTCAAATAAACAGCTATACGACCAGGACGGATGGAGTTGCCGATGCAGGCATCATCGATATAGGTGCTCATTTTACTGCTTTGCCGGCCAGACTTGTACAGTTGAATGTTACTGTTGTAGATGCGAATGAACCCGTTGACCCGAATCTGGCCAAGGGTCGTGTCGAACCTGGCAGCGGTGCTTATCGGCCGTACGAAGTAGTGCTGCTCGAAGCATATCCTGATGAGGGTTATCGAGTCAAGGCCTGGACGGGAACCGATGATGATTCATCGACTGGAACCAGCAATAAAGTTACTATTGTTGCCGATACAGATGTAACGATTGAATTTGAACAGGTTCCTCTTTATCAATTACGCACTGAAATTATCGGCGGCCGTGGAACAATATCACCCTATCACAAGAGAGGTGCATATTATCCCGATGGCACAGTGGTAAATCTTATCGCAGCACCGGACCAGACCTACATTGTTGACCAATGGTCCGGGACGGATGATGATACATCATGGTCTAATACAAATACTATAACGATGGACTCTGATAAGGATGTTACAATACTATTCAGACAACCGAAGAGTCTGCTTGTGCCCGGACAATATGCGAGCATTGGTGCGGCAATCGATGCAGCCTACGACCACGGTGACAAAGTCATCGTTTCGGCGGGCACTTACAGAGGCAGTTTTGATTTTCAGGGTAAGGCACTTACTATAGTCAGCGAACATCCTGATGACCCTGCCTCTGTTGCCAAGACAATTATACAAACTTTCGGCGCTCCCGCCTTTATGTTCCAAAGCGGTGAAGGTCGGGAATCTGTCGTTGACGGCTTTACTATTCAAGGTATGGGTGACCCCGGTCCTGTTGCCCCGCCGGCTGCCGGAGGTATCGGTGAGGATGGCGCAGCGGCTCTTGGCGGTGCGATAACCTGCCTTAACGGAAGCAGTCCAACTCTATCTCACTTAATTATTAGAGATGTTGTCGCAAGGGGTCAGGATGGTGAGGACGGCACATTTGTTTTCCCGGCTCCTGATCCTGCTCCGGATCCATTGGATCCATTGGATCCACTCGATCCATTGCCCCCACCGGGTGTACCGGATCCGAATGACCCGAACCAATGGGCTCCTGCAGATCCGAACAGGCCTGAACAGCCTACGGACCCGAATGCGCCGATAGATGGTTTACCCGGCGCGGATGGCGAACCTGGTGCGCCCGGTGAGCCTGGAGCGGACGGTATGGCTGGTGGACCTGGCTTTTCCGGTGGAAACGCAGGAGTCGCCTATGGCGGCGCGATGTACT
Organism: uncultured Pirellulales bacterium; assembly: GCA_964537355.1. Classification (GTDB taxonomy): domain Bacteria; phylum Planctomycetota; class Phycisphaerae; order Sedimentisphaerales; family Anaerobacaceae; genus NIOZ-UU13. The sequence goes on from CAZIAN010000272.1 coordinate 5,173, forward strand.
TCGACGAAAATAGTGCTCCGATTATTTCTTTCTGTAAGATAATAAATTGCCATGCGATTGGCGGAGATGGCGGTTTCGGCGGCGATGGTCAGGATGGTCAGGATGGTCAGGATGGTCAGCAAGGTCAGATCGGTCAGGATGGCCAGGAAGGCGGCGAGGGCTTGAATGATGGTTTGCAGGGAAATGGCGGAGCCGGTGGAGCAGGTGGTGACGGCGGCCCGGGCGGCGCCGGCGGAA
>CAZIAN010000272.1:5509-6788 GCA_964537355.1 uncultured Pirellulales bacterium
ATAAGGTCGTGGGCAGGCGCCATATACTACGCAGAGGGCTGCGAGGTTGAAATCACAGATACTGTCATTAGTGATAATGCTGCTGAAACAATTGTTCCGACATATACTTATGGTGGCGGCGACGGTGGCGACGGCGGCATCGGCGGCGACCCAGACGGGGATGCCACTGGCGGTGACGGCGGTATTGGTGGTAATGGTGGAGCAGGTGGCCCCGCCGGAGCAGGAGATCCGAATGATCCGAATACATTAGGTCCCGGAAGCGCAGGCGCAGGTGGCGCAGGTGGCGCAGGTGGAGCGGCAGGTGCAGGTGGGCTGGATGGTATGGTAATGACCAGCTTCACCCCAAGCTACGGAGGTGCCAATTACTACGAGATCGATTGTATAGTCAAACTTACCGACTGTACGATAAGCAATAATGCCTCAAGGCAATATAACGGCACCGGCCAGGACGGCGGCGGCGAATATTATGAGAGTGGATGCGATGTCCTGCTTAATCGCTGTCAATACATAGGTAATCTTGCCGGGGCCAGTGGAAGTGGAGGGGGGCAATACTTTGAGGAGTTATGCTCGGTTGAGATTAATGATTGTAATTATGTTGATAACTCTTCCAGCGGGGATGGTGGTGGAATATATGTGTTGTCCGATATCGCTATCAAGATTAGCGACAGCGATTTCATCGGCAATTCAACAATTGGAACTTTCAGCTCCGGTGGTGCAATATACGGTGGTGGGATATGGGACGTGAACAGTGGGAGTTGGTACAATGGCAATGAGGTAGCAATCGATAATAGTTACTTTAGTAATAATGAATCGGCATTCGGAGGCGCTCTGTACTGGTACGGTGATAGTGCAGAGGTATCGATTCTGGACTCTGTTATCATTAATAATGTTGCTGAACATGGCGGAGGTATGTACTGGAGCAGCGGTACACCTGTGATACAAGGCTGCAGTGTTATGGGTAATAGAGCCAAAGTACGCCGGATTGCGCCAGCACTTAGTTCCTTCGGTACTGAAAAGCCTTTCGGGGGCGGCGGTGGAATGTTCTGCTGGTCGTCTGAGGCAATAATTGAAAATTGCTTCATAACCGGCAATTCGTCTGCCGGCTCTGGCGGTGGTGTGTATTTCGGTGGTGATCCCAGCGTGCCGATTCTTAAAAACTGTCTGGTCAAGAGTAACTCAGCTGTTCTGGATGGCGGTGGTATCATCTCTTACTGGCTTACCACACCAATGATCTCCAATTGTACAATTGTTAATAACAGGGCGAATGACCCTGCTAATA
>CAZIAN010000273.1:0-1057 GCA_964537355.1 uncultured Pirellulales bacterium
CCTTCGCCTTCGACTGGTAGTCCTTCAGATTCTTTGATGCGCTTTTCAGATTCTTTTACATATTCTTCGGAAATATCTATTCCCGTATATACTCGATTCAACTTATGAGCTACTACTGCGGTGGTGCCGGAACCACTGAAGGGATCGAGTACCCAATGACTTTCTTTCGAGCTTACTCGTGTTATACGTGCCAATAAGCTTTCTGGCATTTGACAAGGAAAACTGGTTCGCTCATCAAACGTTCCACAAAGACGAGGATACTCATCCCAGACATCATCCGGCATCTTGCCTTCCGGATTTGCCCGTTTGTCGCGGTATTTTTTTTGTCTATCTGAGATCACTCGTACCGTCTTATCATTGAAAATAAAATCTTTTTCGTTGTTTACAAAGTAGAAAATGTGGGTGTGTGAGCGGGCGAATTTAGTTTTCATTTGCTGGCCGAAGGAGTAGTGCCAGATTATCCAGTTGCGCATAATCAGGCCAAGCTCATCGGCTATGATTTTTATATTCGCTGCGTAATCATCGCCTATTGCTATATAGAAGGAGCCGTTTGGCTTTAGGACTTTTTTGCAGGCGTCCATCCAGTCTTCTGTCCATGCGATGTAATTTTTCTTTTTGACCTTATCGTAGTATTTGTCGTATTTATAGCCGATATTGAATGGAGGGTCGGCGAAAATAAGGTCTGCGAACGGCTTGTTAATCTTGCCCAGCACCTCTATACAGTCGCCGCATATTATTTTATTGAATAGTATCTGCATAGCAATATGTTACAGCCTGGCGATGAGTTTGCAAGGGAATTACGATTTCGCCGATTGACAATTTGAATGGAGTAGTGCGCATCAAAGAAACTTGAATCTTTTAGTTCGAAATCTGTGATTTACGGATTTATTACTTTTTGTTTTTTGAAGACTTTGCCGGAGAGATAATCAGTGAATGTTACCTTGACAGTCAGGGGCTCATCGGGGTTTTTGACTATGTCGGTTATATCGAATGTTAATCTGTAATTGACTTTTAACATCGAGTCAAACCAGAGTTTTTTCAGCTCATCAGGTTTTAC
>CAZIAN010000273.1:1157-6788 GCA_964537355.1 uncultured Pirellulales bacterium
GATTGTTCAAGCTGGCTTTCCAATTGCTTTTGCTGGATGGTCAGGGTATCGACTCGTTCCTGCAGCGGTGATTCTGTGTAGGAGCTGTCACAGCCGGCGACAAATGCCAGAAAACAGAAGACAGAACAAAGAGTGCAGAAAAATCTAACTTTTGATACTTTGATATCCATATCCATTATAACACTCCTGTATTACTGCTTCAGTATTACCGCTCTTTTATTATTGCTCCGGCTCCTCCTGATTTCTTACGATCTCAGGTGCTTTCTGCAATATTCTGTCGGCTAATCCGTATTCGATTGCTTCGGCAGCATCGAGCCAGAGGTCCCTGTCACAATCTTTTTCAACTTTTTCTACAGTCTGGCCCGTATGAGCGGCCAGTATATCATAAAGTCGGGCCCGCAGCCTTAAAATTTCCTGAGCTTCGATATCGAGATCGGTAGCCGGTCCAATCAATTGTCCTGTGATTAACGGCTGGTGCAAAAGGATTCTGTTGTTTGCCAGCAGGAATCTTTTGTCTGCTTTTCCGCCGGCCAGTAACACGGCGGCCATACTTGCGGCCTGGCCGATACAATAGGTCGCGACGTCACAACGTAAGAACTGCATCGTGTCATATATTGCAAGGCCTGCTGTGATTGAGCCGCCGGGCGAATTTATGTAGAAGTGAATATCGTTCTTGTTGTCTTCGTTGCTTAAAAAGAGCATCTGGGCGATGATGAGGTTGGCAGATGTGTCATCGACCTGCCCGCCGAGAAACACTATTCTGTCTTTGAGGAGTCTTGAATAAATATCATAGGCGCGTTCGGTTCGACCGCTTTTCTCAATTACTATCGGTACCAAAGTTTGATTTACGCTCATTTTAGCTATTCCTTGTTTGTAAAAAATATATTTCCAGACAGTTTGGCTCTTTATGGCCGGTTATTTACGGTCTTTTTTGTCCTTTTTATCGTCTTTGCTGTCTTTATTATCCTTGTTTTCTTTTTCTTTCTTTTTGTCTTTGTCTTCTTTATTTTCTTCCTCGTGAAGGACCTCATCGATAAGACCGTATTCTTTAGCCTCATCGGCAGTCATGTATCTGTCTCTTTCAGTCTCAGCGGCAATCTTTTCGGCAGGTTGGCCGGTGTGTTTTGCAAGGATTTCATTTATTGTTTTTTTTGCCTTTAGGATTTGCTCGGCCTGTATTTTGATGTCTGAGGCCTGGCCTGTAACACCGCCCCATGGCTGGTGCAGCATGACCTTGGCGTGCGGAAGGGAGTGCCGTTTGCCTTTTGTTCCGGCAGCCAGTATTATAGCTGCCCCGGACTGTGCCCTGCCGATGCAATAGGTTGCAACTGGCGAACTGGTGAAGAGCATAGTGTCATAAATGGCCATTGTATCGTCAACGTTTCCGCCCGGTGAATTAATATACAGGCTGATTTCGCTGTTGCGCTTGAGGTTGTCGAGGTAAAGCATTTTCATAATAACCTCAGCGGCCCTGTCATAGGATATCTCTCCTATCAGGAAAACAATCCTGTTCTCCAGGAGCATATCATCCAGACTCATCTGGCGGTAGCGTTGATACTGGCCGTACTGATTGAATGCGTCCCCACTTTGGGGCCTTGTTTGGCTATAAGACGCGAGGTGAGAAATCCTTGCAATGTTCCCTGCATGATGTTCAATAGACATTCATTGCTTCCTTTATGAAATTCACATTTTTTCCAACTCGTGTTTCGTGCCTTGTTTGGCACTTCTCCAGTGTATATTTCGCCCCGATTGGACTCACCGACACGCGGATAACGTTTTAATCGGATATTTTTAGTTACAGATTCTTTTTTTACCCTATTTTTGTTATATATAATTACCCATTATGGAGTTTTTGCCGTTTTTCAGCCGGAGTCTTTGGATTTTTTGGTCGTCTTGTTCTTTGGTTCGGATTTCTTAGCGGCCTTTTCAGCGGTTTTTTTTGCCGATTTCTTATCTTCTTTTTTGGCTTTTTTAGCTTTCTTATCCGGCTTTTTCTCTGTTATTTCCGCTGTTTCGAGCAGTTTTTCGACACATTTGTTCTGGCGTACTTCGAGGGTGAACTGGGCCAGCGAGCCGCTACGTTCCATGTCCTCTCTCATTTTTTCGGGACGCTGCTGCCGTTGGATGGCTATCTGGGCGATATGTCCGTTAATCTCTTCATCGCTGACCTTGATATCGAGCTTATCGGCAACTTTGTCCATAATGAAGAATGTTTTAAGCTGTTTTTTTGCCTGCTCTTCGCTGCCGGCCTGAAGCTGCTCTAACTGCTCATTGAGCTGCTCGCGGGGCAGTCCACGCATCATCAGATTCTGATATTGCCTCTGGAGAAGTGAGGTTGCCTGTTGAGCTACGATGTCCAGGGGTAGTTCGAGATTGGTATTGTCGTGCAGGTACTGGTAAATCTGCTCGCTCATTTCGGTTCGGACCTGTGTTTCCAGGCGACTCTGCAGGGTGTCCTGAGTTTTTTCCCGCAGCTCGTTTTCATCTTCAATACCCAGCCTGGTGAGGAAAGCCTGGTCTAACTCAGCGGGCTTGAGCCATTTGATATCTTTGATTTCGATACTGATTTCGACTTTTTTGCCGCGATATTCTTCTCTGAAATATGTTTTGGGGACATCGACGCTTATCTCTTTGGTTTCGCCGCATTTGGCTCCCGTGAGCAATTCGTCAAGCTTCTCGACCGGGACTTCCCCGACAAAGCCGTTCTGCCTGACAAATATTTCGATGTTATCGAGTTTCTGCTGTTCTTCAACGTCCTCGGCCTTAATGAGGGCATCGGCAATTATCTGGTCCTCAGGCTCAACGGCTCCATCCTTGCGGGGCGTCCATACGCCGGACCATCTTTGCAGCCGCTCAATCTCCCTGTCGATTTGCTCGTCGGTAACTTCGAGTTTTGTCTTGGTTACCGAAATGCCTTCGAGTTCGGGCAATTCGAATTCAGGACGCACCTCGACTTCAAAATCAAACTTCAGGGGGCCTTCAGCGGGCATCTCTATTTTTTCGAAGTCGATGTCTGGCTCGCCGAGTGTATCAAGTTCGTTGTCCTTAAGGGCGGACTCGCTGGCCTCGGCCAGTAATGTCAATTTGACCTGCTCGGTCGTTTCTTTGCCGAATCTCTTTTCGAGAAGGCGGCGGGGCGCCCGGCCTTTCCGAAAGCCAGGTAAGAGTGCTTCTTTACGCAGAGTTTTGTACTGCTCGTCGATGGCCATCTTGATTGCCTCTTCGGGTATCTCTATCGAGACCTTTTTTTTGCACGGGCCGGCTTCTTCGATTGTTACCGTATTTTTCGGTTTTGGCGGTTCTTCTTCGGCGGTTGGCTGTTCTTCGGTTTGCTGTTCGGCCTTATCCACAGGCTGTTCTTCTGTTGGCTGTTCGGCATTATCAGCAGTCTGTTCTTCTGCTTGCTCCTGAGTTTGTTCTTCATCGACCATTTATGTGCTCCTGAACGATTTTTTACTATTTCAGCTCTGAATTAATAAACAAAAAAGGCATAAGGGAAACAAGTTTTATCCCTTAGCCAGGCTTTCATGATTTCCAATCCGGCTTGTTTTTTTATATGGCCGAATCTAAACATATCGGCAACCAACGCCCAACTACCGCTTAGCCGGTATCTTGCCGATACTATAAGGTTCCTTCAACGTAAAACGTTATTATTTCCCTATCCTCAGGGAAACTCCTTAAAAAGCGGGCGATGAGATTTGAACTCACGACATTCACGTTGGCAACGTGACGCTCTACCACTGAGCTACGCCCGCAACTCGTATCTCATTATTGAGCGATAAGATACGTTTTTGGTAATTATATTGGCTTTCAGCGGCTATGCAAGTGGTTTTTTTAAAAAAATAGCCGCTTGCAGAATCGTTCTTAATTCATGAAAAAAGTTATTTTGGGAATAAAACTAATTTAATCCCCATTAGCAGAATAAAGGCGGCGACGACTTTTCTGAAATGTTTTTGTGGGATTTTATCGATGACGGATTTGGCAATTCTTGCACCGAGGAAGGAAGCAGGGATGAATGCAATCAGGCCCACCAAGAGTAAACGAGGCAGCCGTGCGTCGTTGAGGATGTAGGTAGTCAGGCGTGTTGTGTCAATCGTCAGAGCAATGGCTCCAGCAGTTGCAATATAAACGGCTTTTGGCAAATCGAAGGAGGTTAAGAAAACGCCGCGAATTGCCCCGCCCATTCCAAAGAGGCCGGCAAAGAAACCTGAAAGAGCACCGCCGCAGGCACCGGCTGGGAGGCTTTGTTTGATTTTAAAAGAACTTTTAGCGAACAGGGAGATTACGTAAATAATCAGAAAAGAACCCAATATCCTCGACAAGAAGACCGTAGAGATTTCGAATACCAGCGAGGCGCCGAGATACGTTGCGGCTATGCCTGGGATGCCGAAGCTGAGAATCAGTTTCCATTGAAAACCCTTTCTGAAAAGAAGTAATTTCCAGATGTTCCCGAACCAGTGGATAATCCCGACAAAAAGGAGCGTTTGCGGAACGGGATAAAATGAAAGCAGGACCGGAATCAAAAGTGTCGAGGTCCCAAAGCCGGTCAATGTGCCGACAGAGCTTGCGATTATGACCGCAAATGTGATTAGAATTATTTCCATTTTGTCATCCTTCCTTTATTACTTTTTTAAAACAATACCATAATGATACGGCTTTAAATCATATCTTTCCGGGCTGTGAAATCCTGCATTTTGTGCCCAATTAACGCAATCTTTAGGCTTGGGCCGTATCGACATTGAAGGCCCTCGCGGCGTGGATGGATCGTAATTCCAGTGAATAATTCCGACTAAGCCTTTCTGCCGCAGTATCCTTTTGGCTTCCTTGAGCAATGAGGCAGGATTTTCGAGGTGCAGGATATTAAAAAGCATGACATAATCAAAGCTTTGGTCCTCTAAACCAGAGCCGTCTGCCGTAAAATCCCTTAAGACGAAATTAACATTTTTCAGATTCTGTCTTTTCGCTTCCTCTCTAACAACTTGTATCAATCTTGGCTCGATATCCAGTGCATGGACTGTTCCACTGATAGTTCTTGCTGCTGGAAAAGTAAATGTGCCGTATCCACACCCGAATTCTGCTACATCGCCTGTTTGATCTGTAATTCCCAGTGTAGTTATGATTTTTAGCGGATCAAAAAACTTTTTCCAAATATCGCGGTCAGGCATCCCGCTTTCTCGTACCTTCATTTTATGGCCCTTCAATATCTATTTTACCTCTATTACTTCATCAACTAATTCATGGATTTTACTTCTACATTCTTTTAGTGCTTTTCGTCCCTTTGGTGTTATTCGATAATATTTTCTTATCTTACCATGCACATTTTTACACTTAGGAACAAGATAGCCGCTTTGATAAAGGCGATGAAGAACTGGGTAAAGAGTACCGCAGCTTATTTGATACCCATGTCGTGCCAGTTCCCTTATTAATTCTGCACCATAAACAGCTTCTTTGGAAGCGTGATATAGAATATGAATCTTTATAAATCCCAGAAAAAAATCCTTCATCATCTTTACTTCCTCTATATCATAATCCGTTATCGAAAACCGATATTGTTTTGCTGGCTGCTTATTGTCAACCTTTTTTTGAAAATTATTTTCAATTTTTGATGGAATGATTGCAATGTCTTATGTA
>CAZIAN010000274.1:0-6751 GCA_964537355.1 uncultured Pirellulales bacterium
CTCGCCAACAAATTCGAAGATCCCTTAACACTGACTCCTAACTATTTACTCCGCACCGATATCAAAATAAAAACACGATAAACCTTCGACTCCATCCTGACTTTACCTTTTGCCAGTCACCAACTAAAAGGGGCTTATACCTTTTCGATATAAGCCCCGAATTAATCCGCAATATCAACTACTCAATCTGAACTATTCACAAGACATTCTTACTCTGCCGGCACCGGTGGATATAGACGAATATCATCGAAGTACATTATACCTGCTCCGCCGGCCACCGGATTGCTCCTGTTACCGAGACCAAGAGTAATCGAAGTTACATTGGCAAGGTTCACACCCTGGTCAGCAAAGGTCTGCAGCGGGACAACCCACTCGGTCCAGGTAGTTGCCAGTGCTGCATCAGGATTATCATTAGTGACCACAGCGCTATCATTGAGAGCAACATACAAATTCTCGGCAGCATTACCTTCACTGCCCCTGAACCAAATCGTCAATGTGTTTACGCCCTTGACTGTCCAGTCACGCGCAGAAGTCAATGTAAGAGTCACCTCGGATTTCCCAACAGCATTATCGTAGGACATCGGCATCGATTGATTACCGTTATGGACGATAGTCTGCTCTGCAAGGGGAGGATTGGCATGGCCAACTACAGAGCCGTTTGCAGCGGGGTTGTCGAAACCATCCAGCCAGGCAAGATATATCCTGTTGCTCCCCGGCTCACCTTCATTGATGTCGTTGTAGCTCTCAAAATCATCAATGATAAGGAAGTTGGCCGTAGTAAAGCTCCAGAGGTTGCCAATCCACGGACTGCCGGGATTGACGTTATTGACCTCGTCAATGCGCCAGTAGTAAGTAGAAGCCCATTCAAGCTGTCCGGGGTCGTAGCTCTCGTCACTAAGTGCCTTTGTGCCTTTATGCTCCGGCGAAGTTGTGGTGGCATTCTTCACTGCTTCTCCATCCGTGCCAAAGTACACTTCGTGTGAAACGGCATATTCCCCTGCTGCCCACATGAGTGCGGGTGTGTGCTTTACATCCGCAGCGCCATTACCCGGATTCGGATTGCCGGCTTTTATAGGCAGCGCCAATGCAGCCTGCGGAATGAGCTGTTTTGGCGTGGATGGACTTTTCCATCGCAGCTCTGCTATCGCATTAGCCGTGCTCTCAAAATACTCCATTACAATCCTGTAAGTACTCCCGGCGATAAGGTTAATCGTTCCACTATGCTCGATTGGGTATATCGGAACCGTTTCCCAGGAATCAGCAAGCTGTTTACCGCCTACCCATAGTCGTACACCATCATCGGTTTTGGGGTAGAAGGTGTAGGTCTCAGTATATCCAGCCTCTACTTCACCAGTCCATCTGACTGAGAAGTTATCCTCGCTGACGGCTGGATCCGGCGAGCCGGGGTCGCCCCAGTTAAAGTTGATTTGAGGATCTGTGCGGGTCAGAACGAAATTCTCAAAGTCCGTACCTTCGTAGAAATCCGCCCGCAGGCCTCCACCGGCTTTTGCAGTCTTGAAACTCCAGACATCGCCTGTATATTGGGTGACGCCATCGAACTCATCAACCCGCCAGTAGTAGGTCTTTTCGAATTCAAGAGTACCGGGAGTATAGCTTGTAACTCCTATTTGAGCTCCACCAGTAGCACTGCTCACACTATCAAAATCATCGCCGAAGTACACGGTGTGCAATTTCGCACCATCACCTGCTGTCCAGCTAAGATTTACATTCGGGGACACAAATTTGCCATCGTCAACCGGATTGGGCTCATAAGCCGATTTGGGAGGAACTATAAAACTCCACACATCACCTGTTTTTTTCGTACCGTCGGCACTAACCTCATCGATCCTCCAGTAATACGTTGTGCCCTGAACAAGACCATCAGGAAAAGCAAATCCCACAAAACCGACAACAAAAAATGTCGCGGTTTGGTTGCCCTGGAATGTATCGCCGGTTCCTGCCTCAACATCCGCCAGACTTTCACCGAAGTACACATCGTGCGAGACGGCAGCCGGTGCCGCCAGCCAGCCAAGAGTTGCCCATGTATCCTTATGGATAGCACCGTCACGGGGGGTGGGATTAGCTGCCTTGTCACTCGCCTCGAGTACAGCAACTGCCCACACACTCGGATCCTGCCAGCCATTTCCATCTGTTGAATACCAGGAAATCTGTGAGTCTCGATCTCCACCGTCGTCATCATCGTTAATCCATACATCGAAACCAATCTCTTGGCCAGGCGTTGCCTGCTCACCCTTTATGCTCATCCACGGAAGCTTGATTTCAAGAAGGTAACCGTTGGCGGTCGTAACTACAGCGTATTCAACACCCACTAAACTTGGAGCTCCGTTGTGGATTGCACTGGGTTCTTCCAATTCTTCGTTATTCCACCTAAAGGTATACTGGTGATCATTTGTGTCCACTGATGAGGCTTTGCTATTGTCACCATCGACATAGACTTCGACACTGTCATCGTTCCATTTATTGTCACCCCCCCCCGAGTCGTTAGTCAGGGCATCATCATTCACCTCGACCAGCACATACAGATTTTCCCAGTTCCAGAGGGCACGCCAGGTACCAGAGCCATCTGCAGGCGAACTGGGGGCGGATCCTACCTGGCTGGTGCTTATCGATTGTTCTGTCGAAAAAAACCATACCTCATCGATGTTACCATCGAGCTTGGGCATGGTCCCCGGACTGGGGATGACCACGTCTTGAGCCGGCACTCCGCTAACCAAACTCAGCACCAAAACAAAAGAAAACAAATAAATCAATTTTCTACACATAATAATCCTCCTTCAAAAAAGAATTAAAATAACTATGTTCTGGCCACACACCAAAACACCCGCTAAATATCATTTCCAATATATGAACTGCCGATTGAAATGTAAAATTTTTTCATTGAGAAGTACAAAGTCGCCGCTAAAACTCCGTACCATTCAAATAATATCTCCTCCTTATCGATATATCAAAAGAAATGCCTCTGCCCGATGATTACAAAGCCTCACAGATGCCCATCTTACGCAGGCATAAGCTCTAACTATAATAACTATATCAAAGAAGCCCCTTTCCCGTCAAGGAAAATCTCCCCGATTATTCCTGCCATTTCCAAATTCATACTTGTCAATTCATCTCGATACTAACTTCCGCACCATCAGGAACATCCTGCAAGCCTGACAGGTCTCCTTTTATCCTGCCTACGATATTCACCGCCGAAGCCGCCCTGATTTCATCGCCGCCCGATGCTGGCGTCGGCCCGAAGAATATGCAAAAAGCCTGTCCCGGCGGCCAATATGCCAATTCCCCTTCCTCCATCACGTCCCGGCTGCCCTCCTCAAGCTCACAGCTAACTTCGATACTAAAATATATCTCACCGCCCCACCGCTGCCCATTTGCTCGTATCGGCAGAGCATCGTATATCGCCCTGCCCGTCACACTATCATTCAGCTCCCCCTCAAAACTATTCCCGCCTGCCCTAATAACTATCTTCTCTGCCATCTTCTACTCCAAATAATCAATAATAATTTGAAACGGCTTCAAAGCACTCACTACATTACTATACCCTCCATGTGTAGATTTATTAACAACAAAGTTGATATAATTGTGATGGCCCATAAGATTTATTCTGCTTGCTTAAAATGCATTTGTGAGTATGCATGGACTGTTTCTAAAAAAAAAGTGTTATGATAGGACTATTTGTGGTGTTATTCTCAAAATTAAGATATGATATGCTTGAATGGAGGTGCGGTAAGGAGCATCGTACCGGCCGGTAAAAAAACTGTTGCCCAATAGAAACCTTCAGCAGGATGCCGAAGTGTTTAAAGTGTGATACTCGGCCAGGAGAAAGGAGCAAGGATGCGCTTTTTTAAGAAATTGTTTGGTTCAATATCGAATTCAAATAAGAAAAACGATTATGCTCGGGCGACTTTAAAATACGCCACAAGTCCAATAGTCAATAACAATCGGGGGCTTGCCTTCAAAGCTGACCGTGAATATGACTGGCCTGTCTCAGTTTACACCAGGACGCATGAGATAAAAACAAAAAAAGCTATAACCGTAATGAATGTCGGAGTTGCCGGTTTACAGCATCAGCGAATTTCCGTGACTTGTTACAGATCTTACACTTCTAAGACTTATCTATCTATTAGCCGCTGTTGATATATAGTTTTATTGCGTAGTGGCCGTCATCTTGTTTCCAATCAGGCCGAACATCTGCAAGTTGCACTCACATGTGCCCGGTATCCAATAGAGTTGGCCGTTAGCCACCAGCGTACCCACAAAACAGGATGGCCGCATTGGTGAGATCCACTGTCTGTTACCGGTTACCGGGTCAAGCTGAATAGTACCGTAGCCGCAGCTTTATTTGTTTCGAATCGTACATATATGGAGAGTTCGAAATCAAATACTATAGACCTTGCATGGAACGGTTTCAGCAAACACTTATATATTGACTGTGCAGAGGTTGCCAAGAAGACTGGAACCTTATCCAGCCTGTAAGATGAGAACGCTAAGTCAAACTACGAATTATCACCGGAATTGACGATTACCTTCACATGGTTTTCTTTTACGAACCGTTCGACCTCGGCAAAAGAAGGGACCCCATTGGTGCATCCCAGGGCAGTTGCACCAAGTGCGCCGGCCGCACTGGCGAATTCGAGAGTGCGCACCAAATCCCAGTCTCGACCTTGAGCCGCTACTATCCCGGCCGTAAAACAGTCTCCACATCCAGACGGGTCTATCACAGGCACGCGAAAGATTCCCATCTCTACGGTTTGCACACCATCGTCTGCATAGAGCCCTTGTTGGCCCCGGGTAATTACGACCGCGCGTGCTCCGGCCCGGCGTATGGCTTTCGCCTGGTTGGCGAGTGTAGTTTCCCCGGTGATGATACGGGCTTCGTCTTCATTGGGAACAAACATATCCACGTGTTCGAGCAAGGGCAGACATCGACTCGGGTTAACTCCACTGCCCTGAGCAATACACACATTGAACACAATCCGGCAATTCCGCTGATGCGCCCGGCAAAGCAGTTTTGCCAATCCTTCGTCATTCCAGGCACCAAGTTTCAAATACCCTCCGATCAACACTATGCCGTTATCAGGAAGCAAATCGATTGATACATGCTCACCATTAAAGTCGGCTGCCACTCCCAGGGCATGAATGTATCTGCGATCCTCGCCTTGTATTCGGAAAATAAATGTCGATGCAGTCCGGCCTTGTGGTTCCCGGCGAACTCCACGCACATCCAGGCCTAATAATTGCAACTGATTCAGAAGAAGGCCACCGAGCGCATCATCTCCCACAGAGCCTGCGATGGCGACCTGTTCTCCCATGCGACGCAATGCAATCGCAGTGTTCAAGGCATTGCCGCCCGGATAGACTGTAATTTCATCGGTCAATCCCAACTGGCCCGGCTCAGGAAATCGCTCTAAGGGACTGGAGAAGATATCGGCTACCATGTCCCCAATACATAGAATCTTCTTTTCGTTTTTGGGCGTATTCACGGCTTGCCTTTCGGTAATAGCACCTGGATTAATCAAACGCGGCCGTATTTGTCTTCGTAACGGACCTTATCTTCATCCTGTACGTCACCATAAGCCACTTCCATCATGCGAAATAATTGGTCACCCCGGTTGCAGAGACGATGTTTGGTTCCTCTGGGGATATAGATTTCATCGAAGGCTTTTGGCTGGAGCACTTCGTCCCCGACCTGGACCTCTGCATTATCTGTGAGCATGATCCACAGCTCATCAAAGTTTTGATGAGATTGCAGACTTCCCTGTTCTCCTGGTTTCATCTCCACAATCCATACGGTACACGGTTGGTTGCGTGCATACTCCCGATAGCGTCCCCATGGCCGTTCAATAACATGCGGTTGATGAACCATCCTGATACTCCTTAAATCATTTCAATTGAATCCATACTATTGTACGCTGGCCGGAACTAACAGGTGCAGTAAAGAGAAACTGCATTATTTATTTTAAGACTTAAAAAGAATAATTTTCAGCACTCCTTAACGCACCAAGTTACAAGTAATCCTTAATTTTTGCAAGCTCTTAATCAGTAGCATATGCACTTACGTATTCAACTTTCAGTCAAAAAGCAAAAAACATCATTAGATAATTGCATAAGAAACAGACCTTTGTTATCTTAGTGCACTAAAGGAGCATAGAAAGAGCATTGAATAACGATTATCTTTATATCAGGAACTGATAAATGAAAGCCTATTCACGTGAATTCTTAGAACAGCTCTATCGAACGCTTTACACAATTCGTGTGTTTGAGACAGAATGTATTAAGCTCTATCGACAGGGATTGATCATCGGCTATTTTCATCCTTATCTGGGCGAGGAAGCCGTAGCCACGGGTGCTTGTGCCGCCCTGCGTGAGGACGATTATATTGTCAGCACCCACCGCGGTCATGGCCACTGCATCGCCCGGGGCGGCCAACTCAATAAAATGGTGGCCGAAGTCCTTGGGCGGGAAACAGGTTATTGTAAAGGACGAGGCGGTTCCATGCATATAGCTGACATTGCAACCGGTAATATCGGGGCGAATGGAATTGTCGGCGGTGGGTTACCCATTGGCGTTGGCGTAGCCATGGGAGTGCACGTGAGAGGCGGCGAACAGGTTACTATTGTCTTCTTTTCCGATGGGGCCTGCAATAACGGTGTATTCGCAGAATCCCTGAATTTAGCCGCTATCTGGAATTTACCTTTAGTCTTTATGCTGGAAAATAATCAATACGCAGTAT
>CAZIAN010000275.1:0-6729 GCA_964537355.1 uncultured Pirellulales bacterium
GATAAATACTGATGTTATCTGCACTATTTTTAGGTGTTTTTACTGGTGAATCGCCTAAGAGACTGTCATAAAGAGCAGCATTTTGCCTTCGTTTTTCATTCCATCCGTCTAGATACCTGAGCTTGACGTTAAGAACGGCCCCCTGGATGCCGTCGAGACGGAAGTTGCCGCCGATTACTTTGTAAAAGTAGCGGGGATTTTGGCCATGGTCGCGAAGGGCCTTGATTTTCTGTGCGAGGTCTTCTCTGTTGGTTGTTACCAGGCCGCCGTCGCCGAAGCCGCCGAGGTTCTTGGTTGGGTAAAACGAAAAGCATCCGCAATCACCAAAATTACCGGCCTTGATTCCATCCTGGCTGGCACCTATGGCCTGTGCGGCATCTTCGATAACTGCAAGATTGTGGCGCCTTGCGATTTCGGTAATTGCTTTCATCTGAGCGACCTGCCCGAATAAATGGACCGGAATGATTGCTCGGGTTTTGTCTGTTATCTTTTGTTCGATGGCAGATGGGTCAATATTGAAAGAGTCTCGGTCAACATCAACAAAAACCGGCTTTGCGCCCAGCCTGACAATAGAACCGGCGGTGGCAAAAAAGGTAAAAGGAGTTGTTATAACTTCGTCCCCCGGTTTGATATCCAGAGCCATTAAGCTTACAAGCAGAGCATCGGTTCCGCTCGAAACACCGATTGCGTATTTGCTGTTGCAATATGTCGCGACTTTTTCTTCGAATTGGGCCACTGCAGGACCAAGAGCAAAAGCTTGATTGTCGCAAACATCACTGATTGCCTGGATTACTTCGTCCTT
Source organism: uncultured Pirellulales bacterium (assembly GCA_964537355.1). GTDB lineage: Bacteria > Planctomycetota > Phycisphaerae > Sedimentisphaerales > Anaerobacaceae > NIOZ-UU13. The sequence continues at coordinate 803 of CAZIAN010000275.1, forward strand.
TATATTGGCATATTGTGCATTTAAATCCAGAATTGGAATCTGCATTAAACTCCCCTGTAAATCTTAAGCTTTTACTATTTTCTTTCCTGCCGGACCGACCGCCGCCGTGGCGTTGCGCGCATCGACGACAAGCTTCGCATTTTTTACAATCCATGAATAATCGTAATCACTGTGGTCGGTCGATATTAAAACTACATCATAGCTTGATAACATTTGTGCCGACAATTTCCTGCTGGTCATTTTCAAATCGTGCTGTCGTTGCTTGTGGGTCCTGGGTATATATGGGTCATTATAGTCAACCTTGGCGCCTTTTTCCCGCAGCAATTCAATCAGCTCTATCGAAGGGGACTCACGTAAATCGTCTATATCCTTTTTGTACGCCAGGCCCAATACGAGGACCTTAGAGCCCTTGAGGCTTTTTCTGTGCTCATTAAGAGCTTCGGTTGTTTTTGCAATGACATACCGCGGCATACTGGTATTTATTTCGCCAGCCAATTCGATAAAACGTGTCGGCATGCCGTACTGCCGGGCCTTCCATGTAAGATAAAACGGGTCGATTGGTATGCAATGGCCCCCGAGTCCCGGACCCGGATAGAAGGCCTTGAAGCCGAACGGTTTGGTGCTTGCGGCGTTGATGACCTCCCATACATCTATGCCCATTCTGTCAAAAACAACCTTCAGCTCGTTTACCATGGCTATATTTACACATCGATAAACGTTTTCGAGGATTTTTGAGGCCTCCGCCGTTTCGAGACTTGAAACGGCAATTGTCCACACAATGGCGGTATCGTAGAGTGTGCAGGCCATATCACAGCATTTTTGTGTAAGGCCCCCTACCACCTTGGGAATAGTGCCGGTAGAAAAGTCTTTATTGCCCGGGTCTTCCCGTTCGGGTGAATAAGCTAAGTGAAAATCTTTACCAGCTTTCAGGCCGCTGCTCTGAAGTATCGGTACCATGACTTCTCTTGTAGTACCGGGATAAGTAGTGCTTTCCAGAACAATTAACTGCCCCCGCTGAAGGTATTTCGCGATTGTTTCAGTGCTTTTGATAATAAATTGCATGTCCGGCTCGCGGTTCTGGGTCAGCGGGGTAGGTACACAAACCAGAATTGCATCGACGTTTTTAAGACGGGCCATATTGCTCGTCGCCGTAAAGCGGCCGGCTTTTACGATTTGTTTTACCCTCGAATGAGGAACATGTTTGATTATGCTCCGCCCGGAATTAAGTGTCCGGACCTTTTGCTCGTCGATGTCGAAACCGATTACCTTAAGCCCTGCCGAGGCAAATTCTCCGGCCAAAGGCAGGCCTACATAGCCAAGCCCCAAAACGCCGACTTTAAGTTGCTTTTCTTTGATTTTCTCTGCCCAATCTTTCATAAGCTATATACCTTTCATCAAATTGGTGCAATCAGTTTAGAGCCATATCGCCAAAATGTCAAAACAATTGAAAATTGAGAATTAAATATTGACTATTTTCTGCATTCTAATGAGAATTAGAAATCTCATAATTATCGGTTAATCTAAAAACGAAAATTGAAAACCAAAAATAAACTAAACATTCTATTTACTTGTATCGGCAGACGTGTTTCGCTGCTTGATTGCTTTCGCAGAGCGGCCGGACAACTGAAGATAAACGTTGCGCTTTTCGGCACGGATACGACCGAGCTGAGTCCCGCGCTGCAACTGTGCGATGAAAGCTTTCTGGTTAAACCTACGGCACATCCGGGCTATATCAGGCAATTGCTTTCGATTGTCAAAAACAACAGAGTAAAACTGCTTGTTCCCACCGTTGACCTTGATCTGAAGCTTTTAGCTCAGAACAAACCGAAATTCAGTTCTCTTGGCTGTCAGGTGCTCGTTTCGTCTCCTGAGGTTATAGATATATGTCAGGATAAAAGAAAAACCTATCGCTTCCTTGTTAAAAACGGTTTCGATACCCCCCTTACTATGAGCGTTCGCTCTGCACTTTCAAAAGGCAAGCTTAACTGGCCCTGCTTTCTAAAGCCATGGGACGGCTACGCCGGCCGGGGAAACGCCATCGTGAACAATCGCACAGAGCTGTCGTTCTTTGCCAAAAGGATACCGAATGCTATCTGCCAGGAGTTCATCAAGGGCACCGAATATACCTGCGATGTATATATTGATTCTAATTTGAAGGTTCGATGTGTAGTTCCGAGAAAACGCATCGAGGTAAGGACCGGAGAGGTCAGCAAGGCACAGGTTGTAAAAAATACTCAGATTATGAGGCAAGCCGCCGATTTGGCCGAAAAACTCGGAGCAGGTCCCGGAGTTATTACATTGCAACTGTTTCTGACAAGCAGCGGCAAAATAAAATTTGTTGAAATAAATCCGCGATTCGGTGGTGGAGCCCCCCTTTCAATCAAGGCCGGTGCTAACTTTCCGAAATGGATATTGCAGGAACAATCAGGCAAAAAACACAATATCCGCTTCGACGGCTTCAAAGATAATTTAATTATGCTCCGCTACGACTCCGAAGTCTGGCTTCAAGGCTGTTAATAAAAGAAGAACCAATGAATTCATATATTCATTCTTCTCTTCCTGATGCCTCACGAAGCTCCTCGATAAAATCTGATTCGGCTTCTATCCCTAAGTCTTTTGCCTTATGCAAATCTTCCCAGGTCTTGTCATATTCTTTCTTCATATAGTATGTTAGACCACGTCCATAATATGCATCACCGTATTTTGTATTTATTTCAATAGCTTTTGTGTAATCTGAAATGGCCTTATTATACAGGCCTTTATAATAATACGTAAGAGCCCGACCATAATAAGCCGCAGCGTAATCTGGATCTACTTCAAGGGCCTTATTGCAATCGGAAAGAGCTAAATCATACTCTCCTTTTTTATTATATGCTAAACTCCGATTATAGCGGACTTTTCTATCGAACGGATCAATTAGAATAGCCATTGTATAGTCCGAAATGGCTTTTTCATATTCGCCTTTATCGTCGTAAGCCATTCCCCTAATATGGTAGGCGCCGTCATACCTTGGATTTATCTCAATAGCTCTTGTGCAATCAGAAATCGCCAGATCATATTGTTCTTTATCGAGATACCTCCAGCCGCGATTATAGTATTCAGTGGATTTGTCTCTACATCCTGCCGGCAATAAACAAAGAACCACTACCGACCATAGTAGTGCATACTTAACCGCCTTTGTATCCAGAAGGTGCATTATCGCTAACCTCACTTTCCTATAGTACTATTCTACCACACTTTACCATTTTCTTCACATTTCTTCATAATGAAAAAATGGGAAAATTTGGTTAGGAAATGGAAGGCTTGTGGAGAACGTTTTCGGAGATAATTAACACGGAAATATATCAATCACCTATTTTCCAGATAATTCCGGTACCCTTATGGCCGTCGACTGGCGAGACGGCGTAAACATCACCCTCCGAGAGCCACTGCTATATGGATCTTTCACTCAGTAGCGGTACGCCTTCACTGCCTGCATATTCGGATATGATTCTTATATCAGCTCTTTTTCGCTTTACTTCCTGCCTATAAAGCAGCGGATAAACCATCGTATTGTCGGCATAAACGACAGCCTCGGGTTCGAGCGTTTCGAATACTTCTTCGGCGAACCTTTCGGCTCCGTGATAACCAAACTTCCACGGCCGCAGGAACCAAGTATAATCATTACGGTAAGGGACATCCGCCCTGGTGGAAAGGTTAAATTCGAGTTTTTCGGCGAGAAAAGGAACGGCTATATAAATCGGTATCGGCAATAAAGCGAAAATGAAAACTGTCCAGCACAGAATCTTGTATTTGAAGACGGTAATAAGCAAATCGAAACCGACACCAATCAGGATCGAAACCAGGCAATAGAAGGGTATGAAAAAAGCGTACCTGTCCGGCACTGTATAACGATATGCAAATATAAAATACAGTATCAGAAGCACCACAAGAAACTTCGCGAATCCAAAACCATGAGGCACTTTTGTCAGACCATAGATGCCGGCTAAAAATAATAAGATGTTGGGCGAAGGGAAATTGTATGCCATAAGTATCAGGTTCTCTTTGATAAGCCCACCTGAGAGACTTACGTTGAGGACGTTGCCCTGCCAGTTTTTGCCGAAAAATGCCGATGACATGGTTGCTGAGAAGCTGCCGCCCTGAACAATTTCTTTGACAATAAGGTATCCATAAGGGGCCGCACCTATAATCCATATCAGGATAATATTCCTCAAGTGGCTGAGTTTGAGGTGCTTGTGCTTGAGAAGAATTATGCAAAAAACCAGGTAGCAGGCAAATGAAATTATAGCAAACATATGATTGGCGGTTGCCAGGCCGTTGCATAGAGCCAGAAGATATAGATATCCCACCTGCCTTTTCTTGAAGTATTGCAGCAGCATTAACAGCTCTGCTGAAAAGAGTGCCGTATAGAGAGTGTATGTTTCTGCGATAACGGCGTGACGCCAGAAGGTGTGCGACAAGGCCAGGCATAGAGCAGTTAATAAGGCAGGTAAAAGTTTGTCCAGCCATATTCGCATCAGCAGAAACAGATTTGCAATTGTAAAAGCCGCGGCAATTGCTGAAATCAGGTTTATCCTGTGTGCGAACTCGCCGAGTGGAATTTGCTTAACGCCGATGCCGATAATATGATAAAGCGGGTGAGAAAGCGCCAGCCCCAGCCTGCCTTCGATATCATTGTGCCATATCCGGTATTGATACATCCCGCTGTCCTGCCAGAGCGGCCCCGGGGCGCAGGTGGCCGCATAGAGTGCCCCCGCTATTAAAAAGACAACGATATAACTTGATTTTAAATTGTTAACTTTGACCATTGACTATCTTCGGCTTACTAATTGCTATTGATCTTTTTCGATTGGTCTATTGCTTTTTCCGACAATCAATAGTCAATTAAATGGTTACTGTCAAGTATTGTGTATCATCTGCAAACCGCATCACCCCCTCATAGATGGCGGGAATAAGCAGAGTATCGCCTGCCGCGAATTCAACTCCATTGCCTGCCCCTGTAATTGTCCCGGAGCCGGAAATGATAATCAGCGTTTTCATCCGGCTGGCTGAAATCAGCAGCTCGCAGTTTTTCCCCTGGTGGCCCTTATCTACCTTAAAGTATTCGCAGTCCACCAGACGCCCCATCTTTGTTACTGAAAGATTGTCACCGGACGAATCGAAGTGAATGCTCTCCAAAGCCTCTTCGATGTGCAGCTCTCTGCTCTTGCCGGTGTCATCGACCCTGTTCCAGTCGAAAACCCGATACGTCGTATCCGACGGCATCTGAATCTCGGCTATCAGCAGACCCTGCCCGATGGCGTGTGTCGTCCCGGAAGGAAGAAAATGACACTCCCCCACCTCGACCGATATCTTTACCAGCATATCCGCTACGTTACCTTTTTCTATCGCCTCGGTGAACTGCTCTTTTGTTACGCCATCTTTTAGCCCTTTATAAATCACCGCTCCCGGCTCGGCTGATATAATATACCAGCATTCGGTCTTCGGCTCCCCCCTGCCCATTCTCCTGCAAGTGTCCGGGTCGGGGTGTACCTGTACGCTCAGGATGTCCTGCGCATCTAAAAATTTAATCAAAAGCGGAAACGCACCCGGGAAGTTTTCATCGCCCGTTATCTCTTTCGGATATTTTCCGATGGCCGAATGGATAGTCTGACCTGCGAGTTCTCCGTTTACAATTATGGATTTATCTTCCGGCAAGTCGGCCAACTCCCAGCTCTCACCGATTTTCTCACCCGCCGGCAAGTCCTTTTGAAAAACCTCCCGCAACTTCTGCCCTCCCCAGATCCGCCGTTTATATATCGGCCTGAATTTTAATGGATACGCTTTCACGCCCCACATTCTAACCGCAACCTCCTACCCCGTCCAATCTAATTCATCTAATTGTTCTCTTTTTCACGTTGATAATTTAGCTGATCAATTTATGAGGA
>CAZIAN010000276.1:0-6720 GCA_964537355.1 uncultured Pirellulales bacterium
GTTATTGCCGTCGTATTCGGCGATAACGTTGCCGCCGTCATATATGTACCTGGTTTTATAGCCATCGACATCCTTTTCGATACGCCGGCCGGACGGGTCGTATTTGTAGGTGATATTGCTCCAGTTGTTCGGGTCCTGTACCGGCGATGCCTGTGTCCACTGGACGAAGTCCACCCAGGCACGGTCGTCACCATCGATACCGCTGCTGTTTTTAATATAGCGCCATTTCAGCGAATGTGAGCCGGAACTGGTTATAGTATATTCCTTCTCCTGCCAGGGCACTTCTGGTGCTGATCTCGTACTTAACATCATCATCAACAAGAAACTGCAGGTAATCGCCATTCTGTTCTGACGAGACCTTCGGAGTAGAATGAGACTGTCTCCTGTCCATCGACCTCAACAATTGTCTCCATCCAGGCTTGTTCGCTATCGTCGAGATCGTAGGCGCGGGCCGAGTCTGCTTCATAGTAGTAGTCGGGGTACTCACCTCCCATGCCCCCGGCGAACCAGGGATTTTCGCTGTAAGTACTGAAACTAAGGTCACTGTCTAACGCCTCGGCAAGAGCAGATGCAGGTGCAGATGGAGCCGGAGGCGCCGAGCCTGTCCACTGAATATAGTCCACCCAGCCCTTTATTGTTGCCCACCAAGAGCTGCTTAAACCGGCCTTCCCGGGATTTTTACCTTTGGCTTTTACTGATAGCAGTTTTTGCCGCCTGAGGACGGCATATTAGATTCTACAAATGGACTTTACTGCCTTTTCGTTTTACTTCAGGGTTTCCCTGAAGAGATTCCTGAATAGATTTATTAACAACAAAGTTGATATAATTGAGATCGTGAGAAGAAATATTTTGTTTGCTTAAAGCGTACTTTTTGGTGTGTATATGCAGATTCTATAAAAATAAAGATATTATCGGACATTATATGAGGTTATTCTCATATTATTAAGATATGATATTTTTGGATGGAGGTGCGGTAAGGTGCATTGTTTGCATCTCTTACCATACTTTCTCTCGGAGAAAGCCAGGTATTTTACGGTTTGGCTCTCAAAAGGGAGTCACGGCAAAAGCGGTTGGCCAGAAAGTTATTAAAAGGCCAGCGGTAGCAATTATCAAGAAGGGAAGTTGAAGTTTGGGATATTCATTCCGGCCTGAAACCTCAAGGTTTGAAAGCTGTTGTTGAAAATTGAAGAAAGGAGGCCAAATGGATAAAAAAGTGGTGAATATCTGTATTGTAGTAGTCATATTTATAGCTGCAAATCCAGCCATGGCAAATATTACGATTGATTTCGAGGATTTTCCGGATGGGCCTTTCGCATCCCATACTAAGAGCGGTGTTACCTTCACTGCTTCCGGAGGGGGCGGGGAGATTCGTAGAGGTAATGCACCAAATGGAACCCAGGGTATCGCTGATTTTACCTCTCCGACGCAGAAGGAATTGCGGGCGGATATTGCTTTGGGCGCAACATTCGTATCGGTGGACCTGGGTGATTCCGGCATTGACAGTGACCATCTTTTTCTCGAAATCTTTGATGCATCGGACACGTCACTCGGTTTTACCGACCTTGTGATTCCGGCAAGTTTCACAGGGATGGAAACGCTTTCATTGTCTGCCTCGAATATTGCCTATGCAGTTTTTGGAGCCAGGAACGTGAGCGGCGGGAGTTCCGTACTAGCGGACAACTTCGAATTTACCCCCCTCCCGGCCCCCGGCGCTATTTTGCTTGGTAGTATAGGTGTAGGTTTTGTCGGCTGGTTGAGAAGATATCAAGGACTTTAAAGAAAGGAAAATATAGAAAGCAGTCTCTAAAACATGGAATACATAATCTTTGAATGGAGTCGAAGCATGAACAAGTTAATTACAATTTTTGCGGCAGCAGGTTTGCTTCTCGCAGCCAATGGAACATCCCAGGCAGTTATTACCGTAAATTTTGACAATGGGAATACCTACTATACTACAGCTCTGACGAATTTTTCGACAACGGGCGCCACGATGGATAATATTGCCGTAACTGCATACTACTTGGGCAGCGGCTCACAAACCCTTGCCTGGAGTGACATTGATTCGGACTCCGGCGGTGTTTCTGGTGCCGGCTGGTCTTTGCGAGCGGATGGCAATACCTATAACAACGGTGCCTGGACACTAACAACTGACCAGTCAACCGCGCTTTCCGGGCTTCTGATAGATTCATTTGCTGGAGACAGCGTCTTTGATATTTCCTGGCCAACCTATCCCGGCAGTGACGGTTCGGCAAGAGGAAAAACATTTAGCTCAGAAACAAGTTTGAATATTACCGTAACATACAAAGACCAACTTGGGATTGATGCTGCTGTTCCGGTCGGAGACCTCTGGCGATATCTTGACATTCAGTTCACAGACACCGGAGGATCCGGCACAAGCCTAACGCTTAACTTCACAGCAGATACCGACAATTTTAAATATCCCGGTGACATCCATCCCGATCCGAGTATCCCCGCTCCGGGCACCTTTTTGTTAGGCTCTATTGGTATAGGTTTTGTCGGCTGGCTGCGAAGACGTAAAACACTGTAAGAATATTTGCAGAATAAAAGCGGGACCTATGGTTTTTAGCAAAGGAGGTTTGCATGAAATCATTCATCAGTACATTGTCCCGGTCAGCTAAGAATAAGAAACAGTTGCAGAATAGAGAGATTCAGCGGGGTGCTGAAGTGTTTTAATAGAGTAACTCTCAGTGAGGAGAAAGGAGCAAGGATGCGTTTTTTCGAGAAATTGTTCGGTTCAGTACCGAATTCAGATGAGAACAATGATTATGCTCGGGCGACTTTAGAGTTTGCCACGAGTCGTGAGATAAACAAAAGTAGTGCAATAGTCGATAACAATCAGAGTCTTATCTTGAAAGATAAAGTTAAATATGGCCGGGCTATCTCAGGTTACCCCAAGGCGCTTGAGATAAAGCCCAACACTGCTAAAGCCGTAATGAAGGCAGGAGTTGTCGGTTTACAGGAGCCGTAAAATTCTGTAACTATTTGCACATCTAAGGCTTATCTGTCGTCGGCCATGCAGACGCCGACACAAAGATCTGATATTGGCCAAATTGGCTGGGTTTGCTGCCTTTTCGGATTTACTATCGATTATTGGGATTTGGGATTCAGTAAATCGGAAATGGATTGAATGGTGTTGCTGTCGATAAGGTCGTATCGGTCTTCCGGGGGGTGGAGTGAGCCGCCGAATGTTATTTGGGGGCGGTGCTGTGTTGATTTATCAAGCTGTTGGCCGAATGCCGAGAGATGGACCTGATTTGCCCCTGTTTGTTCTATGATTGTGCGGACATTATGGGGTCTGATTCCTCCGCCCGGTAAGATTTCGATTTTGTCGGAGGCGCGGGTTATCAGTTGTTTAATAAGTTCAATTCCTTCGGGGACGGACCTTTGCTGGCCGCTTGTGAGAATGCGTGTGAAACCAAGGGCTATCAGTTGGTCAAGTGCTTTCAATGGGTCGGGGGTTACGTCGAAGGCTCGATGAAATACGATTTGGCGGCCGTGGGCGAGTTCGATGATTTGCCGGCAACGCTCCGTATCGATGGAGCCGTCTTTGGTGAGTATCCCAAAGACCAGGCCATCAGCATCATATTCAACGGCCAATTTAACATCGTTCAGCATTACCGCCATTTCCGCCTGCGTATAGCAAAATCCGCCTGCTCTCGGGCGAATCATGACCATTACGGGAATGTTTAATCTTCTTTTGGCTTCGATTATTGAGCCGAGTGATGGTGTGAGACCTCCGAAGAAGAGCGAAGAATTAAGTTCGATTCTATCTGCACAGCCTTTGGCGGCTTCAATGGCATCATCTACCGAGCCACAGCAAACTTCTATCAGTACTTTGGATGGCACTTTCAATATCTCCTGATAAAACATCCGTCATTGTTAGGTCTAAAGTTCTATAATATCAGACTTCTCTATTTTCTTCATCAACCAAATGGGCCAAACACGGTTTTATAACGATGAGTTTGCTTAAGAACTTGTTGAAATTCGGACGTGCTTCTGTTATCATAAGGGATTAGGCCAATGAGTGCTTAATTGTAGTAGATATTGGATGTGTTGGTTTATGCAAAAGGCCCGAATACCGAAAAAAATCTCCACTGTTGTTCTGCTTTTGCTTGTATTATGCGCTCCTGTTTTTGGGCGTGCGCGGCGGTATCCTGAGCAGCGGCGACGAGCGGCTCCGGAGCCGATGCAATTCGGACAACTTGAAACCAATAACTCTTACACGGGTATAAACAATAACCGTATCGACGGGCTGGTGATGACGGTCTTGCGCAGGCAGGGCATCCAGCCTGCGAATCTGTGTTCGGATGAGGTGTTTATCCGGCGGGTGTATCTGGATGTGAACGGCTCTCTACCGGAACCTGAGGAGGTTCAAAGCTTTTTGCAGAACCGCAGTCCACATAAACGAGCGGCGCTGATTAACAAACTGCTGAAGCGGGAAGAGTTTGCCGACTACTGGTCGCTGAAGTGGTGTGACCTGCTGCGGGTCAAGGCGGAGTTTCCCATTAATCTTTGGCCAAATGCTGTTCAGGCCTATCATCGCTGGATTCATGACTGCCTGCGTGACAACATGCCCTATGATAAGTTTGTCCGGGAGATGTTGACCTCGAGCGGGAGTAATTTTCGTGTGCCGCAGGTGAATTTTTACCGTGCGATTCAGAGGAAAGAGCCTTCGGCTATCGCGGGGGCGGTATCACTGACTTTTATGGGTGTTCGTCCGGATCAATGGCCGGAGGACGTGCGAGCCGGAATGGAGGCGTTCTTTTCGCGAGTAGCTTATAAGGGTACGGCCGAATGGAAAGAAGAAATCGTTTACTTAGACCCGACGGCGGCGGAGCCTTTGAAAGCGGTATTTCCGGATGGTGTGGCTGTTGAGATTAAGGCGGGAGAGGATCCCAGGGTTGTCTTTGCCGATTGGTTGATTGCACCGGGCAATCCATGGTTTGCGCGAAATATTGTGAATCGTGTCTGGGCCTGGCTTTTTGGCCGCGGGATTATCCATGAGCCGGATGATATCCGTCCTGATAATCCACCTGTCAATCCGAGGCTTCTGGCTTATCTTGAAAAAGAGTTAGTGGATTCCGACTATGACCTGCGCTATATTTACAGCCTGATTCTCAATTCCCAAACTTATCAGCAGTCTTCGATTCCTCGAAGCAGCCATCCTGATACTGAGGCGATGTTCGCATGTTATCCGGTGCGGCGGCTGGAAGCGGAAGTGCTGGTTGATGCGCTGGGCTGGATTTCCGGAACGCAAGAAAGCTATTCAAGCCCGATTCCGGAACCTTTCACTTTTATTCCGGAAGAGAATCGAACAATCGAGCTGGCGGACGGGAGTATCAGCAGCCAGTTTCTCGAAATGTTCGGGCGTCCGTCTCGCGATACCGGGATGGAATCAGAACGTAACAATCAGCCTTCGGATGCTCAGCGGCTGCACCTACTGAATTCGAGCCATGTTCAAACCAAGATCGAACGCAGCAAGCGGTTGAATGGGCTAATCAAGGCTTCCAAGGGAAAGCGTGACGTGCTGATCGGCATGATTTATCTGAACATTCTGTCACGTTATCCGATGCAGACCGAATTAGCCACTGCGGAAAAATATTTTGAAACCAAGGGGATAGGCACAAGACAGGGAACGAATGACCTGGCCTGGGTGTTAATTAATAGCAAGGAATTTCTATACCGCCATTGAGCCGGTCGGATGCCGCTGTTTTGAGTGTCCGATGAAAAGTCAGGAAATAGTAATATGGGAAGGCAACAAATTACAGATTATATTACTCGGCGCGAGGCGCTGCGAAGGGGACTTCTGGGGGCGGCGGGGCTGGCACTGAGCGGCTCTTTAAGCCGACCGGTGAGGGCTGCGGCTCTGCGTCCGAAGGCCAAGTCTGTTATACAGATATGGATGTGGGGCGGCCCGAGCCATCTGGACACGTTTGACCCGAAGCCGGATGCGGGTAACGATTATTGCGGTCCTTATAAGAAACCGATCTCTACTAACGTGAGCGGTATCCAGATCTGCGAAATGCTGCCGCTGTTAGCCAAGCAGGCTGACAAGTATTCTATTATCCGCAGTATGACGCATGGCAATAACGGGCATGAAACGGCATCTTATATAGTGCAAACCGGGCGTCAACCCGGCCGGCTGGTTTATCCTTGTATCGGGGCTGTTGTGTCACGATTTAAGGGAAAAGAAAATGGTTATAAAGGGCTTGTGCCGCCTTATGTTGTTTTAACCCAGCCTCAGGGGCGTTTTTCCGAGGCGGGTTTTCTTGGGCCGCTATATAAACCTTTTGCGACCGGGGGCGATCCCAACAAATCCGTCTTCGAGGTTGAGGGGATTGTTGCGAGAGGTATTTCGGACGACCGCCAGCGCAAACGGCGTCAATTGCTGCATGACCTCGATACGCTCGGCAAGGCCATGCCGCAAAATCCTCACTTTAAGAAGCTCGATCAATGTGAAAAAAATGCTTATGACATTATGTTCGGTGACGGGCGGAAGCTGTTCGATTTATCAACGGAGAAAGACGAAGTTCGAGAGAAGTATGGGCGGAACACATTCGGCCAGTCCTGCCTGATGGCGCGCCGGCTGGTCGAACAAGGTGTGCCCTACATTACAATTAACTACAAGGGTTGGGATACGCACAAGCAGCACTTTGAAACTATGCGGCGCAAGCTGCCGGAAATGGACGCCGGTATGGC
>CAZIAN010000277.1:0-6690 GCA_964537355.1 uncultured Pirellulales bacterium
CTCCTGGCAAAAAATTGTGGGAATGGGGACCCGGTCCTCGCGGCCAAACGTGGGACAAAATTCTGACCGATACCGACGGCCCTTATATAGAGATTATGGCCGGAGCCTATTCGGACAATCAACCGGACTATAGCTGGATACAACCTTATGAAGTGAAAATTATTAAGGAATACTGGTATCCTATTCGGCAAATAACAAGTGTAAAGAACGCCAACCTTAAAGCCGCCGTAAATCTGGAGGTTGCTGGGGAAAACACAGCACAAATCGGTTTTAATGCCACATCAGCATATTCAAATGCAAAGGTGACACTAACTGCTGGCGACAAGGTGATTTTCAGGCAGAGGATCGATATTGGCCCGGACAAACCATTCAGTAAAGAGGTTGCACTTACCGCCGGCGTAAAAGATAAAGATTTGCGAGTTTCGCTACTGTCCTCAACCGGCGAAGAACTTATAGCTTACAAACCGGTTGAAAAGGAAGGGGCTCCGATGCCAAAAACGGTCAAGCCTCCCTCGAAGCCCGAAGACATTAAAACCGTTGAAGAGCTTTACTTAACAGGCCAGCGTCTGGATCAATTTCACAGTGCGGCCCTTGAGCCATATCCCTATTACGAAGAAGCTTTAAAAAGAGACCCGGGGGATTCACGAGTCAATACGGAGCTTGGAATTCTTTACCTCAAGCGGGGAATGTTTAGCCAGGCACAGGAAAAGCTGAATCAGGCAGTCAAGCGAGTAGCTAAAAATTATACCAGCCCGAAAAGTAGCCAGCCCTACTACTATCTGGGACTGGCATTGAAGTTTCAGGGAAAGTACGATGCTGCATACGATGCCTTATATAAAGCAACTTGGAGTTATGGATATCACACAGCCGCGTATTACCATCTGGCAGAAATAGATTGCCTCAGGAAAGATTTTGAGACGGCCTTGAAAAATATAGACCGCTCAATTGCCACAAATACCTGGAACACAAAGGCTTTGAATCTAAAATCTGCGGTGCTAAGAAAATTGGGGCGGTTTGAAGACGCAACTCAACTTGCATTAAAGGCTCTGGACTTTGATACACTTGACTTTTGGGCTGGATATGAGCTTTACCTCGCAAAAAAAGCGGCTGGCCTTAGAAGAGAATCGAAAGAAGCTTTGGAAACCTTAAAGGTAAAAAGCAGGGGAGAGGTACAATCCTATCTTGAAATGGCAGTTGATTACAGCAATTGTGGCTTATGGGATGATGCAATCGAGTGCCTTTCCGTATTAGTAGATTCCAATAACAAGGCGCGCCGGCACCCGATGGTAAATTATTACCTCGGATTTCTTTACCAGAAAAAGGGAAATACTCAAAAGGCATCTACATACTATCGTATAGCAGGCAAAATGCCCCCCGATTACTGTTTCCCATTTCGCCTGGAAACAATAGACGTGCTTAGAAGTGCTATGAATAATAATCCTTCAGATGCCCTCGCCCCTTATTATCTGGGAAATCTTCTTTATGACCATCAGCCTGAAATAGCAATAAAAGAATGGGAAAAATCGCGGGATTTGGATGATAATTTTTCAACAGTCCATCGAAATCTCGGATTGTCCTACGCAAGAATGGAGGATAATCTCCCTAAAGCCATTGACAGCCTGGAAAAAGCAATAGCCTGTGACAAAAACGACCCAAGAGTCTTTTATGAGCTGGACCTGCTTTATGAGACGGGGGGGATATCGCCCGAGAAAAGACTCAAGCTTCTTGAAGATAATCATGATACGATAGCAAAACGTGATGATGCCCTGTCCCGGGAAATCGAACTCTTAGTGCTTTTACAGCAATATGATCAGGCGATTGAATTACTTGCCGGCCGGATCTTCAATACATGGGAGGGCGGGGGCCAGATTCACGACGTTTATGTCGATGCTCATCTGCTCAGAGGTCAAAAGAAGTTCGAGAGCAAAAGATATCGCGAAGCGCTAAATGACTTCGAAGCAGCGCTCGAATATCCTGAAAACCTCAACGTAGGAAGGCCGGAACGAGATAGAAGAACCTGTCAAATCTTCTTCTTCATTGGAAAAGCTTATGAAGCCTTGGGTGACAATCAAAAAGCCAAAGAGTATTTTGAAAAATCCGCCTCGGTTGAGGTGCGAAGATCTGAATTTAGCTATTACAAGGGACTGGCCCTTAAGAAACTCGGTCAGGAAGATAAGCCCGCCGCCGAGCCCGCCGCCGCCGAGCCCGCGGCAAAGCCAGAGGCCGAGGTGACATTCTTTGCAAAATTCGGAGAAAAACAAGCCCATAATGTTAAAACGGCAAATACACACTACTTGCTGGGCTTGGGATATTTAGGAAAAGGTATGCAGGCAGAAGCAAAGGCCCAGTTTGAGAAAGCTATCGAGTTAAACATAAATCACCTGTGGGCCAGAGCGCATTTATCCGAACTGAAAACAGGGCTCTGAACTATGAAAAAGGAGATTGCAATGGACAAAGAAATTAATCGAAGAACATTTTTACAAATAGCGGCAGCGGGAAGCTCTCTTTGCCTCGGCGGTTCGGGGATTTTGGCGTTCGGTGCAAACCAAAGAGGTTCCAGACTTATAAGCCCGGGCTGCAGAGGAACAAAAGTCAAAGTTGCACGGATTTATATGGGAACCTCACACGGCCTCTGGCCAGAGCCAAAGATGGACTTCAGAAAGGAAATCAGATTCTACGAATCAGAATTTGAAAAACTTAAAGATGAGCTGGCCGATGTGGAATTTGTGATAGACAGGCTGATAACCTCTGCAGAACAGGTTGGGCCTCTCAAGAACATATTAAAAGAAATGGACGGTATCCTCTTGATTCATTTCAATATCGGAGTAAGACCTATTATAGACGAAATTCTTAGTGTAGGTAAACCTACAGTAGTCTTTGCCGTTCCGTATTCCGGGCACGGCTGGACCGGATTCGGCTCTCTGCAAAAGCAGCCGCAGGGGGCTAAGCTGGAGTGCATGCTCACAAGCGATTACAGTCAATTGGCGGTTGCAATAAGACCTTTCCGTGCTATTCATCATTTAAGAGAAGCTAAGGTTCTTAACCTCACAACCCGTTCATTTAAGGGCTATGCCGAGTCTATGAAAAGCAAATTCGGTACTGAGATGAAACAAATCGGACTTGAGCAGGTCGTAGATGCCTATAACTCCGTGAGTGACAGTCGGGCCAAATCCGAAACCGCCCAATGGATAAAAGAGGCCTCCGAAATTGTGGAACCTTCGAGAGCGGAAATATTCAAATCCTGTAAACTCGCATTGGCTTTTGAAGATATGCTGGACCAGGAAGATGCAACTGTAATGACCATTGATTGTTATGGCACAATGTGGGACAAAACCATCAAGCTGCCGGCTTATCCCTGCGTTGGATTTACGAGGCTTAACAATATGGGATTAGGTGGTATCTGTGAATCGGATTTACAGTCTGCTATGACTCACATAATATTCCAGGGCCTGACAGGAAAACCCGGTTTTATAAGCGACCCAACTGTAGATGAATCCAGCAACAGCATAATACTGGCCCACTGCCTTGGCACAACGAAAATGGATGGTCCCAGCGGTCCGGCCGCCCCGTACAAATTGCGCACAATTATGGAGCGAAGAGAAGGAGTCGTACCGCAGGTGTTTATGCGTAAAGGTCAAAAAGTTACTCAGGCGAAATTGATCGGCGATGACAATTTGCTGTACTTCACGGGTGAGATCATCGATGCTCCGGACATTGGCAGAGGCTGCCGTACTAAAATCACAGTAAAGGTGGACGGCGATATAGAGAAACTATGGAAAAACTGGTCTAACGGATTACATCGCCAGACTTGTTATGGAGATATAACAAAAGAGCTTGGATCTTTCTGCAAGTACAAAGAAATTAAAATGGTCGATGAGGCCGTATAAACAAACATAGTTAAGTATCAAAATTTGGTCATGCACCGTTTTATCTACTTGGCAGTAAAGTTATAACATTATTTTGAAAGGTAGATTTATGAATCGGCGGACTTTTCTCAAAGCCACGGGGTTGGGTGCGGCTTCGATATTTTTACCCACGTCAATACTCTCGGCGGAAGAACAAAACGACCACATTCTCAGCCAGGCCGATACGCGCATCGAGAAATACCGAAAGGGCAGTGCATCCCTGAAACTTCTTGCCCCGGATGGAAAATCGCTTAAGACAGGATCAACAATAAATATAAAACAAACTCGGCACAAGTTTCTGTTCGGCTGCAATATATTCAAGCTGAATAAGTGCAGGACACCCCAGGACAACGCCGCCTACGCCGAGCATTTCGCTGAATTGTTGAATTTTGCTACATTGCCTTTCTACTGGTGGAATTACGAACGCCAACGCGGTAAACCGGACGATGCCAGAACCGATGAAGTTGTCCGCTGGTGCAAGGCCCAAAACATCACAACCAAAGGGCACCCGCTGGCCTGGAATTACGCCCAGCCTCGCTGGCTCCCCAAAGACCCTGATATGGCAATGAAGCTTCAGATGAACCGGATTGAGCGCTGCACACAAAGATTCAAAAACGAAATCGACATCTGGGACGTAGTGAACGAAGCAACACATTACGACCGCCCCGAATGCAGGAAGCGTGCGCCATTCTTAACCGAGGCTATCGACAAAATCGGCATTAGAGCTTATGTTCGTGAGGCATTCAAGAGAGCACGCAACGGTAATCCCAAAGCCACACTTCTTATCAACGACTATCGAACCGACCCGGCTTACGCCGAAAAGGTAATTTCAAAATTAGTCGATGACAATGGACAACCGCTTTACGATGTTGTCGGCATACAATCACATATGCACGGTGGCTATTGGGGCCCACAAAAAGCTTGGGAAACATGCGAACGATTTGCAAAATTTGGAAAACCGCTTCATTACACCGAGACGACCCTCGTTTCAGGTAAACAAGGCCGGGAACTCCAAAAGGAACGCAAAGATCCCAATTTCCGTTGGATTAGTACAACAGAAGGTGAACAAAGACAGGCTAAGCAGGTTGCTGAGTTTTATCGTGTTCTCTTTTCGCATCCTGCAGTTGAGGCCATTACCTGGTGGGACTTCACCGATCAGAATGCATGGCAGCAAGCCCCGGCCGGTCTTGTTAGAGACGATATGACACCTAAGCCTGCTTACAATGAGTTAAAAAAGCTCATTAAAGGAAAATGGTGGACCCAGCTCGAAACAACAACCAACGCAGCAGGTAAAGCAAAATTACACGGCTTTTACGGACAATATGAAGTTACCGCACAAATCGGCGGCCAAAAAATAACCGGCACCTTCCAGCTCGATAAAACCGCAACACAAACGATTGACGTCCGATTGACTTGATTAAAACTTATCAAGGAAAAATCGAGCAGGTTAACTTTATAAGTGCCGCGTTTTGAACACAAAACAGGAAACTAATTGCACATCGATTTCAGTACGTTATAATCTCACCAGAGCCGGTCTATTCAATATAAGATTTGTGATTGGGTGATGAAAAGGAGAGATTATGAAAGGTACAGATGTGCTTAAGAACAAGGTTAAAATATCTCGCTTTATACCAATTCTGTTAATACTTCTCACAGTTTCTGTGATGAACGTCGCAGCTCAATCACAGAATCAAATCCCCCGCCCTGAACATCCAAAACCTCAATTCCACCGGGAAAGCTGGCTGAACCTCAACGGCCAATGGAATTTTGGTATCGACCTTGGCTTCTCCGGCAACGAGAAAGACTGGCCGAAGGACGCGTCAAGGCTGGATAAAAAAATCATCGTTCCTTTCTGCCCGGAGAGCAAACTATCGGGCATCGCATATACAAACTTTATGAACGAAGTTTGTTATCACCGTACATTTACTGTTCCGAATCAATGGGCCGGCAAACGCGTATTTTTACACTTTGGTGCGGTCGATTATGACTGCCGTGCATGGATCAATGGAACCGGCGTTGGTCGTTACTATGGAGGCAGCTCGTCATTTTGCTTCGAGATTACTAATGCGCTGCGAAACGGTGAAAACGACCTCTTCGTCTGCGCTCTTGATGATGTGCGTTCCGACGTCCAGCCCGCAGGCAAACAAAGCAGGAGACTCGAATCGCATGGCGTTGTCTATACACGAACTACCGGGATATGGCAGACTGTTTGGCTGGAGGCCCGGCCACAAAGTTTTATTGAATCCGTTCGTATTGTACCCGACCTCGACAATAGCCGATTTGTCCTGACTCCTGTTATTAATAACTACCGCCGCGGCATGGAGTTTCAAGCCACTCTCCTTTCCGATACCGGTAAAAAGCTCACCTCAGTTCGCTCACAGTCAGCCAACGGCATTGCACAGATTCTTAAAGTAAAAAAGCCAAGGCCATGGGGCCCGGACGACCCGTATCTTTATAAACTCCGGTTCGAGCTTCTTCAGGACAAACGTATTGTGGACACAGTAAACAGCTATGCCGGCCTTCGCAAATTCCATATTGAAGGAAATAAGTTTTACCTCAATAACAAGCCCATCTTCTTGCGCCATGTTCTCGACCAGGGATTTTATCCCGACGGCATCTGGACAGCACCCAGCGACAAAGCTCTCAAGGCCGATATTGAACTTTCTTTGGCTGTAGGCTTTAATGGCGCACGTCTCCATCAAAAAGTTTTCGAGGAACGATTCCATTACTGGGCCGACCGTCTCGGATATATAACCTGGGGTGAGTTCTGTGACTGGGGCGGCTC
>CAZIAN010000278.1:0-6646 GCA_964537355.1 uncultured Pirellulales bacterium
AAATTCGTCCTCGACATAGCTTTGGCTATGCCTGCGGCGATTTTGACCTTCCGCCAGAGCCGGAGAAAATTTCGCTCGTTCTCGTTACAAAAGCAATTTTTAGAGGCTCCCTTATGGATTATTTGTTAGCTGTTACATTTTCAGCGATTGATAGAATGTTTTCAATGATCTTGCCGCCTGCGGGAGTCAAAATGCTCTCCGGATGAAACTGCACGCCGAATATCGGAAGCTCTCTGTGGCGGACTCCCATAACAATACCTTCGTACTCAGCGGTTTTTTCAAGGCATTGCGGCACTTGAAGTGCAACAAGACTGTGATACCTTCCGGCCTGCAAAGGATTTTCAACACCGGCGAATACATCCTTTTCATTGTGAGTTATCCTCGAAGGTTTACCGTGCATGGGCTTCGGCGCATGCCCGATTTTACCACCAAAATACTGCACGATTACCTGATGACCCAAGCACACGCCAAATATCGGCAGCTTGTCTTTGAAGTAACCTGCAGCTTCCAATGAGACACCGGCTGTATCCGGCGTTCCCGGCCCTGGTGAAATCACAAGCAGGTCAGGGGCAAATTCGGCGGCCAATGCTTTTAGTTTTTCAAGAGCCGTGTCCGCCCGGTAAACTTTGGCCAGGCAGTTGCGCTTGCAAAAATCATCGACAAGATTGTATGTGAACGAATCGAAATTGTCGATGAACAAAACTTTTCTTTTTCTATCTTCCATAGGATTTTTCCTACTTTTTTACCCCTCACTTATGTTCGGGGCTCGGTTCTTTTGTTTTTCTACTGTTCGCGAATCGCACGCAGACAGGAGTTTGCCTTATGCTGGGTTTCCTCAAATTCGGTCTTCGGGACGCTGTCGTGCACGATACCGGCGCCGACCCGAATATAAGCGGTATGGTCTCTTACCTGCAGGCTTCTTATAGTAATACAACTGTCGAACTGGCCATCGACCGTCAGGTAGCAGACAGCGCCGCCGTAATAGCCTCGTTTGGTTTTTTCCAGTTGGCGAATTATCTTCATTGCCTCAATCTTCGGCGCTCCGGTGAGCGTGCCCATATTCATCGTGGCCAGATATGCACTCAGCGCATCAAGCTCATCGGAGAGCGTTCCCTTGACATTACTAACCAGATGCTGGACGGAAGCGTATTTTTCAACCGTCAACAGCTCCGTAACAACTCGGCTGCCCGGCTCAGCCACACGTGCAATATCGTTCCTTGCCAAATCGACCAGCATAATATGCTCGGCCAGCTCCTTACGGTCGAGCTTAAGCTCGGCCTCGTAGCGGAAATCGGTATCGGCGTCGATTTGATTGCCAACTTTGCCTCTGGGTTTTGTGCCGGCTATCGGCCTGATTTCAACATTTGCCTTCTCTGTCCCGCTTACACGCAGATTCAGCTCCGGGCTCGAACCCATTAGTATCGTATTTGGCGTATTGAGATAAAACATGTATGGCGAAGGATTCAGGGCCCTAAGCCTTTTATAAACATCCAGCGGCTCATCCGGACAGGGCTCGGTTATTGTCCTGCTCAAAACCACCTGAAAAATATCGCCATCTATGATATGTTTTTTTGCGGTGCTGACCATCTTTTCGTATTCAGGCTGTTGTGTATCAGTCGAGGCCGATGGAAGAGGGCCGGTGTATTTTTTGCCCTTTGGGGCGTTGAATCTTGCGATATTAAAATAATAATCGAAACAATTCTGTGCGTCGGCAATTGCGGCCTCGCGGTCGCCATTAGTTATAACGCAATTGACAATAACGTAGCCTTTGCCGTTTTCGTGGTCCATCAGGAAGATATTGTCTGCGAAATAAAGCTCGTAATCCGGATTTCCCAGTAAATCTTCCTCACTCAGCGGAAGCTTCTCGAATTGGTCGATAAAATCGTAGCTTAAAGCCCCGAGCAGGCCGCAGGTTATCCGGAACGGCTGACTGGCCAGGCGAAATGCGAATGCGACTGTTCGTAATACATCCATTTGATTTATGCTTGTCAGGCGGGTTTGCTCATCAACGACCTTGCTGATTTGCTTGATTGTGCCGGTAATCACCTCCGGGGTGAAATCGACGGATTCGCAAAAAGCAAACTTTTCCCTGTGCTCGGACAGGTAAGTCAATATGCGCCTGCCTGTATTGCTCAGGGCCTTGATGGTAAAGTCGGCGCCTTTGCCGGTAAGGTAAAGCGCCGGCTTGGCCGTGCCGAAACTCAAGGCACCGCTGCCTGTCAAATACTCTCTGGACTCGAACAAACAGCAGTTTTTGGCCCGCCCGTAGTCGCTGAGCCTGGCAAAAAAATCAACCGGTTCTTTGATGTCAATTTGTTTGACTATCGGTACTATCCGACCCGGTTCTGCGCTGTTAATTATTTGTCTGTAATCTTCCATATTCTTAACCTTTATCGGTACTTTCTATTGCCATTTTGCTAAAAATACAAACAAAAAAAAGCAGCCTGCTGTTTTTTCCAACAGGCCGCTTTTCTAAAAGTTAGTGAATTTTGTTACAGCAAATTACCGCTTCGCCCGTCGGATTCTATCCTTCAGGCCACCACCAATATCTGGCATTTTTACGGTTAATCTGCTTCATAATCTTATATTAAACCAGATTTTCTTTATTTTGTCAAGAGAAAAACCAAAGAATTTACTAATTATAAACTTCGACGATGACGCAGCCTATCGACTGCAACCGCCATTACGATAATCGCGCCGGTTATAATCTCCTGCACCCAGTTCGGCAGTCCCATCTGCGTGCATCCTGAGGCGATAGTAGTCATTAACAAAGCCCCCACTAACGTGCCGAGAATCGAGCCCTCTCCGCCGCTAAGGCTGCCTCCGCCGATTACCACCGCGGCTATTACATTTAGCTCCAGGCCGACCGCCACTGTTGGGTCGCCCACAGTCAAGCGTGAAAACTGCATAAGGCCGGCCAATCCGGCGAAGGCCCCGCACATAGTGAAGACTAATACTTTGACCCGCTCAACTGCCACTCCGCACAGGCGAGCAGTTTCCTCGTTGGAGCCGATGGCAAACGTATGCCGCCCTAACCGTGTGTATCGCAGCAATGCGGCCGTCGCTACCGCTAAAATAATCAGCACCCACACCCCCGGCGGCAGCAGCATCCAGCTTCGCTCTTTCGGTACGGTGGCTAATAAATCCTCCAGCCATTTCAGCCGCTCCGGGTCAACGTCGATTTTCTGCTCTCGTCCGATACCCTTAGCCGCCCCTCGGACGATAAGCATCATACCCAAAGTAACGATGAACGACACCACCCGCAGCCGGGTTATCAGCATTCCACTTATAAGACCGAAAAATGCCGCCGCTGCAATGCCGCCAAGTGCTGCTGTCAGTGGATTCATTCCGGCATTTTGCAGGAGCCAGGCAATCACCACGGTACTGAGTGCCACTATCGAACCAACGGACAGATCAATCCCCCCGGATATAATCACAATCGTCATACCAAGGGCCGCCACGCCGACTATCGTTGTCTGGCGGGCAATCATTTCCATGTTCCGCGTGGTCGCAAAGCTCGGCGGGGCAATCGTCACAAATATTCCGTACACAGCTATCAGAGCCAATACCGGCCCGAGGGTATTCAGCCAGTTGCGCCAATTGTATCGGCTCGTTTCTTTTGGTGTTATCAGCTCATCGCTCATGCGTTAATCTCCTGTCCGGTGGCCTCTAACATAAGCTTATGCTCGTTCACTTCGTCAATCGGATATGTCGGCCCTAACCTCCCGCGGCACATAACCGCCACACGGTCACAGACGCCCATCAGCTCGGGCAGATAACTGCTTACCATCAGTATTGCCTTGGGTTGGTGTCCTTCAGCAGGCGAGCCACTGGCCAGCTCGTTAATCAGCTTATAGACCAGCGCCTTGGCCGCGACGTCGATACCTCTTGTCGGTTCGTCCAGCAGCAGTACATCCACATCATGCTGCAGCAATCTGGCCAGGGCCACCTTTTGCTGGTTGCCGCCCGATAGGGATGATACCAATTGCCGTGGTCCAAGGCAGCGAATATCCAGTCTTTTTAACCATCGCCGGGTAGCTTTATCCTGTTTGCCCGGCAGTACAAGTCCAAAAGGACCAAAATCCTTCAACTTTGAAAGAGTAACATTATCCGCCACGCTCAATGAAAGTGCCAATCCCTCTTCCTTGCGGTCTTCGCTTAAAAGGCCGGCTCCCTGCATCCATCGTTTCACAGGCGAAGCAGGCCCGGTATAAACTCCTAATCGAATCCGCCCACGTTTTACGGGTTGCAGCCCGAATAAGCTCCGCAGCAGCTCTGTTCGCCCGGCTCCTACTAATCCGGCGATGCCCAATACCTCCCCGCGACGCAGCTTGAGGCTCGCCGATATAGGCTTTTGGGGGCCGGCCAAATCTTCAATCTCCAAAATTACCTCTCCGGCTTCACGTGCAGAGCGAGGATAAAGCTCCTCTACCTGCCTTCCCACCATAAGTGAGACTATCTCATCGATCGAGATAGCATCAACGACACTTTCGCCTACTACTCTTCCATCACGCAGGACCGTAACCTTGTCCGCGATGTGCTTGACCTCTTCAATAAAGTGCGAAATATAGACAATTGCTTTGCCCTGTTGTTTAAGGTGCCCAATAATCTCGAACAGCCGCTCGACGTCCTGCCGTGTTAAGCTGCTGGTAGGCTCGTCCAGTACCAGCACACGGCATCCGATAGCCAAAGCCCGCGCAATCTCCACGAGCTGCTGCGAACCAACCGATAAATTACTGACGCGGGCATCGGGAGTAAGTTCCGGATTATCGAATTCCTTGATAGCTTCGATTGCCCGCTGGCGTACCTTTTTCCAGTGCACCACACCCAGTGTCGCCGGCTCCATCCCCAACATGATATTTTCCTCGACGCTTAGATGCGGCGTTAGTGAAAGTTCCTGATAAATCATGGCTACGCCGGCACGCCTGGCTTCGAGAGGATTGTTCGGCTGATACGGCTTGCCATCCAGCCGCATTTGACCTGTATCGGTCTTAATCGCCCCCGAGCAGACTTTCATTAGCGTGCTCTTGCCGGCGCCGTTCTCGCCCACCAGCGCCAGCACCTGGCCAGGTGCTACTTTGATGCTGACATCTTCCAGCGCTATCGTTGCCCCGAAGCGCTTACAAACCCCCTGCATCTGGAGCCTTATTGCTGATTGGTCCGGTTCTACTCGTTCAGCCATTTTTTGAAGTCCGGCTCCAACAGATTCTTCATTTTCGGTTCATCCATATTTTCCGGAGTCGCCATCGACGAGCCGGTATCGATTTGTTTTTCCACCTTCTCGCCGCGAAGGTGTGCTACTATTGTCTTAACCCCCAGGTATCCCATATTGATTGGGTCCTGCAGCACCAGTCCCTGGATATATCCTTTTCGCAACGCGAGCACAAGACGGTCGGAACTGTCAAACCCAACGTATTTGACCTTGCCCGCGAGGCCGCTGTCCTCCAGAGCACGCAGCATTGCAAAAGCTGTTGATTCGTTTGGACAAAATATACCGTCAACGGTCAGTCCACCATCGGGCTTACGCAGCGGTGACAGCAGGTTCTCACTCGCTATGTAGGCGCTTTCAGTTGTTGCTCCGCCGTACTGATTTGCGCTGACAACCTCGATTTCAGGGTATTTCTCTTTTAACACATCCAGGAATCCCTGCTCCCGCTTCATCGTGCTTGCTGAGCCTTCCTGGTAACGCAGCATAATCACCTTGCCTTTTCCGCCTAAAATCTCGGCCAGGCGCTGGCCGCCTTTTCTGCCGCCGACATAGTTGTCCGTTGCAACAAAACTGGTGTAATCTTCGCTTTTAAGTCCGCTGTCAATTATCACCACCGGAATCCCATAATTCACGGCATTTTTGACCGGCACCCGCAGCGCCATATCATCCAGCGGCGCCAGTACAATCCCCGATACTCCGCGAGTTACAAAGTCTTCAACCACCCTGATTTGCGACTCCCTGTCGTCTTCTTTCAGCGGTCCTTTCCAAATTACTTCGACGTCAATGCCCGCTGCTTTCAATTCCTGTTCCGCTTTGATGGCACCGGCATGAATCGACTTCCAAAAGATATGCGTTGTGCCCTTGGGAATCACGGCTATACGATACTTGTTTTCGGTTTTTTCTTTTTGCTTACAGCCGAGTGCAATGAAAACAAACGAAACAGCGACAAATACAATTACCGATAATAACTTTTTCATAATTCGGGCTCCCTGAAATTTCATTTTGACGATAATATTAAAAAATCAACTTCCTTTCGTCAAGAAAGTATATCTGGTTTGGGCGGTATGACAACTCAAAACAAGTCGATTTGGGTAATATGAGATAAAAAGAAATTATTTCTGACAGACTCTGTTGACAAGGCTCTGTTTACATTCTAAGATACGTACCCAGTTGGAATTTCGACGCCGCAACGGCATCGCGGCTTTTGTGTTCCCTGTTTTGTTGCTACTTTTCCGGAAGAAATATTAAATCAGCTTGAAAGTTTTGGTAATAGTGAAAATATTAGCAGTTATACCGGCCCGGTTCAGTTCTACCAGATTCGCCGCTAAAGTTCTCGCCAAAGATACCGGCAAATTCCTCATTCAGCACACTTATGAGCAGGCCTGCTTAGCTGAGCTGCCGGATAAGGTAATCATAGCGGCTGACGATGAAAAGGTT
>CAZIAN010000279.1:0-6644 GCA_964537355.1 uncultured Pirellulales bacterium
CAGAAATTTCGGCAAGGCTAAGGTTTGTGGTATCATGCTCGGCCATGACCACTACTCCTACGAAAATCCGAACTTTCGGAAATTAATCGCTCGCGCTATAAGATGGACCGCCGGCCGACTTGATTAACTTCTATTGACATTTTTTAACGGAGTGAAGAATCTTGTTGATACCCAAGATGGGATTCTTCACTCTGCTTTTTTGCGCTGGGATTGAAAAGCAGTGTTATCTTCCTGTTGAAAAAAGTGCTTGTAGAGGCATTTGTGACGAGATTGAAAAATTTTTTATAATTTTTCTTTTTTTCTTGCAATCTTTACAAGTGTAGAGTAGTCTCGACATAGTTAAAGATAAGGAGATTTCTATGGCGAAGAAAAAATATGAGCTTACCGAGGCCGAGTGGGCGATCATCCAGGCCGTCTGGGAAAACGAGCCGTGTGCCGCCCCGGCCATCCAGGAGCTGCTTGAAAACCGGAAGAACTGGACCTACAGCACCGTCAAGACCCTGATGGACCGGATGGTAACAAAGGGCCTGCTGAAAACAGAGAGAATCCGCAATCTCATCATGTACCGCTCAGCTATCACAAGAATACAGGCGCAAAAAAGCGAGGTAATGCGCACTGTAAAAAGGGCCTTCGACGGGGCTCTTACGCCGATGATGCAGTTCCTGCTCGACAGCAATGCTCTCTCGCAAAAGCAGCTTAATGAGCTTGAAGCGCTCATTAAGAATAAACGCCTCAAAGGCCGCTCAGCCAAAAAAAAATAGTTTCGTAGTAACAAAAGCTCAATGCGTCCGTCTTATTAGATGGAGAACATATCATGAATGCGATATTGGAGCTGATTAATTCGGCGGGTTTGAAGTTTGTGGAATTCGCCCAGCCGATGTTCGTTCAATCCGTTGTTCTGATTGTAATTTTGCTGCTGGCCGATTTTGCGCTGCGCAAAAAAATCCGTGCCGTCTTTAGATACTGGATATGGCTTTTGGTACTCGTAAAGCTTGTCCTGCCGACCTCGCTGTCATCGCCTTTGAGTCTGGGATACTTCTTTGGCGACCGGCTAACCTATGTGGACACATCCGAATCTCCAGCAGAGCCGCAGGTAAGCTTTGCCGAGCTGAAGCCGGTTAATGTTCCACCATTTATCGACCTGACGAATATAGAAGCCGATAAATTCACACCGGCTGCGCCGCCGATTATACCGGAAGCTGAGCCGGCGGTGACAAGTCCGGCTAATGCACCGGCTATCTCGGTTACACCATTGTCCTGGCAGGGTGCTGTATTTCTGGTCTGGCTGACTGTCGTAATGGCAATGATATTATTGTTATTACAGCGAGTGATTTTTGTGAAAGGCCTTGTCGCACAGGCCAAAAAGGCAAACGGTGTTATGGCCGATATGCTTGAATCCTGTCGCAGCTCTATGTCGGTAAAAAGAAAACTCGTCTTAAAAATATCCGCTAACGCCGCCAGCCCTGCGGTCTGCGGATTATTCAGACCTGTGATTCTGGTTCCGCAAAATCTGGCATCGTCTCTGACCACTGACCAGTTAAGGGCTGTCTTACTGCATGAGCTTGCTCATATCAGACGCGGCGATTTATTTGTGAATCTGGCCCAGACCGTTTTGCAGATTATCTATTTCTATCATCCGCTTCTGTGGCTCGCCAATTGCATTATTCGCAGAATTCGTGAGCAGGCGGTCGATGAAATGGTGTTGGTGGCGATGGGCGAAAAGGCCCAGCAATATCCGCAGACTCTGGTAAGCGTTGCTAAGCTGGCTTTTAATCGCCCGGTATTGTCTTTGCGGTTGATAGGTGTCGTCGAATCCAAAAGCGCGCTGTCAACCCGAATCAAGCACATCCTCAATCGCCCAATGCCAAAAAAAGCAAAACTTGGAATCCTCGGCCTGCTTGTTGTTATCATCACCGGCGCAATCCTGCTGCCGATGGCAAAGTCTATGCCGGGCCCGCCGAAGCTGGTCATAAAGGGAGTAGTGAAAGATACTCAGACGAATGAGCCTATAGCAGGCGCAAGAGTCTGTGACGATGGCTACGGCCCCGGGCCGAAATGGGAACAAATCCGCCCCGACGTGCGCTGCCAGTGGGGGGCGATTACAAACTCCGCCGGCCAATACAGCTTCCTTACCTGGCCAGAACATCATACCATAAAGGTAGAAGCTCCCGGATATAAAGCTCAGCACCGAAACTTGTACAGCGGCCATTTTACTTTAAATAAAATAGACCAGGAGATTTTCGACTTTACACTCTCGTCGGAATTTAAAACCATACTCCCCAACGGCGTAACGGTTGAGCTGGTTGGGCTTTTCGATAGTGAAAGCAAAGGGCAGTTAACGTGGTGGCGGCCTGATGGGACTGCTATGTCTAAGCAGGAATCAAAATCTTATGAGTATCGGATTAACCCAGATCATATAAGGAATCGCGATGATTGGAAGTTTGAATACGGGTATATCTTGAAATTTGCTCCTTTAGGTGATTTGAGCAGTATGACAGATGTAACAGTGGGACAAAAGATGCGATACAAATTTCCACGTGAAGACGGTCTTGGTGTCGCCTATGTGGAGTCGGATGAATATCAGCGCACAAAAGGCCTGGCGCAGACTGGAGAGATTAGAATTGCGGCTGCATATGGACCATCAAGTAGTTTCAGTAGCGAACACAGAGTTGGTCAGGATACTGATATATTTTCGCTTGATGATGGCTCAACAATAATACTTTCGCCGACTCGACCGGATAGGTATGAACCGGACGTGGGACTTATGATTGATACAACAGTAAACACCGGTGATGTCGATATCAAGGTGCTTTACGAGTCAAAAAATGGGAACATACGCAAAGCCTGGGCTGATGGCACAACTGGAGGGCCATCATTGGTGAATCCTAACCAAAGATCAAGAACTATGATTCAGCAGACTTTTCGGCTTCATTCTATTGCCAAAGAGGAACTCAAGAAAATTATCGTCGAATGCCGTCGTTTCCAGGGCGTTACGTTTAAGAACGTTGCTCTCAAATCCGACATGAAAACGAAAGTAGCCGTAGATTATATTCAACCGCAAGGGCCGGTAAATGCCGAGACTGCTACACAAGCGGATTCTATTTATCCAGAAGAACCTGCATCAACCGGAATAAAAAAGCCAATAGCAGTTGGAAATATTCAGCCAACTAATTCCAGATTTACTGTCGATTTAGACAACAGCACAAGTTTTGAGTTGTTGGGCTTGACCAAATTCAATGGGGAAGACCTTAAATGGTGGTCTCCTGAAGGCCAGCCTATTGAACTGCCATCCGTAACCTCCCAGGATATCAAGCATAAGGGTAATATTGCGGCTTTTCGATTTTATGGTCCGGTGGATAGCTTTACAGGTTATTACATGATAGCCAGTTATATACATGAAATTAAAGAAATATGGCAGGTTGGCTCGAGCGGCGTATGGTTAGGAGTGCTGGGATATCCACAAGAACGAAATTTTGGCAAACTCTATTTTCGGACAAAAGGCAAACCGGGCCGGACACTTTATACCATTCCTGTCACATTGAGGGACATCGGTAAGAAACGTGCAATCAACCAATACGGCGTGAACATAATCCAAAGCTTTGAGCGGATAGGGTCCGATGGATTTGCGATTGAATTATTTCATGATGAACAGCTTGCTGGCGATGAATTCGCTGCGGTGGATAAGTCCGGAAAGATGCATGAATACACCGAGGGCTACTCTACCAGGAACCGCTCGTATATGAAATACAAGCTTCCACCTGAAGAGCTTGCTGGCATTGTAAGACAGAAATACTCTTTTTCGGCAGTATATTTTAGGAATGTATCGCTACAGGGCGAAAAGACAAAAGTGGCGATTGAATATGAAAAGAGAGATGAACCTGGACAGCCAAGGTTAACTGTTGACGTCAATTCCAAATTTCTGGCCACGATGCCTAATGGCGTTAAGGTAGGATTGATTGCACTGGGCTGGCTTACCGATGGTTCTTTACAATGGTGGAAGCCAGATGGCCAGACAACTGATATCCCGGGAATTCTTGAGTGTGACATCGAGGGTTATGATGTCGTACTTGCATATAAGATACAAGGTAGTAATGGCTCTACCTCATATTCTATACAGGAAGACCAACTGCAAAGAATAAAAAGTGGTTGGTTCGTTAGATCTCACGGTCTTTGGATGGTACCTTTGGAGAAAGCCCCTCAAAGGAGAGTTGCTGACTTCGCCGTAAGGGCTTATGGCGGCCCATCGGAAACTCGTCTTGAAATTCCGCTGAGCGAAAAAGATATCGGCCGGGAGATAGAAATCAGTTGGCTGGGTTATGAAAAGGTAGCTGAATTTACCGCCGTTACACCCGACTCATTCAGAGTAAAAATCAATTATAGTAGCCAAAAACGCGCCCTTGGTGAATTTGTTGCAGTAGATAAAACGGGTAAAACTCACGAGAGAGTTTCAGGGGCTGTTTGGCAGGACAGTTGTAGAGCCACCTTCCCGATCTCGGTAAGTAAGCTGTCACATCTTGCACTCCAGCGACAGGAAATAGGTCAGGCCACTTTCAGAAATATATCCTTACAGCCTGGACAAAACACAAAGGTTCAGAAAGAGTCTCTGAAGGTTGACCGTCTCATTCCACCTTCACAAGCTAAATGGTCGGTTCAAGACATAAAAACCGATGTGCAGATTGATTTGATGGGAGGATCTTCTGAGATTAAAGTGCCGCAGGAAATGGTCGGCACGTGGTTTTTTGAAAATCCTGAAGGTGATGATGAACAGATGTCTATCTTTCCTGTTCCTGACGGTCGTACCGTTGTCATATACCATAATGGGCACAGAGACGAAAGCCGCTACACCGACGGCTTTATACAGTCATCTGAACATAACAATGCCCAATATAAAATGACCCTCGAAGCAGACGGTACGCTTGTACAATACTTCGATTCAGGTGGAAGTTTGCTGATTGGTAAACGGTGGAAACGCATCGATCCTCAACCCAGCAATAATTTTCTAAGAGTGCTGACAGGCCCTAATAGCGGCAAGAAAGCTGTTGATTCGGGTGAACTTACCGGCCGGGTTGTGGATGAAACGGGTAATCCGATAGCTGATGCTCAGGTTGCAATAAGCACAGAAAAAATAGGGGTGAAGATATCAAACGGCAAATTACTTCCTATGAGAAGAGGCGATATTGATAGCAAGATTATTCAAACGGATTCGCAGGGCAGGTTCAATTTCGGACAAAAACCTTCCGACATTTTCAACTTGATTGTTGCTCACGAAAAGGGTTTTGCACAGGTTAGCTCTGAAGATATCACTACTCCATATGAAGTTAGGATTCAACCCTGGGGGAGAATCAAAGGGCAACTGGCTCCAGGGCGTAAGGCAGCGGGGGGGACAATCGCCCTTTCGTCGCTTCCTAATTCAACCTGGTTCGTACGCAGAAGCGAATGCCGTTATGAAACAAAGTGCGATACTGCAGGGAGTTTCGTTTTCGACAAATTGCCGCCCGGATGGTTTGAGGTGGGCTATCTTGTCTCGGTAGGAGAAGCTTCAGCTTCTATTACCTGCAGGACACCGGTTGAAGTTGAAGCAGGACGAACGGCCGAGTTAATCCTTGGTGGCACAGGCAGACCGGTTGTTGGAAAGTTCGTACCTCCTCTTGGTTACGATATGCCCATATATTTTGGCAACGGATTACGGGCTTTGGATACGGTACGTCCTGAGAGACCCTACCCTGATAATTACGACCAAATGAAAAAACGCGAACAGCAGCAGTGGTATAAACAATGGCGAAAGACAGATGAGTATAAAAAATATCGGGATGCTGTCTGGCTAGATAAGAACAGACGACAATACACCTTCAAAATTAACAAGGATGGCTCCTTCCGAATCGAAGATGTAATTGCCGGAGAGTATGATTTAACGGTCTGGATAGAAGAACGCCTCACCGGTCAGGGCCGGCCGGAAGAAATTGCCGACTATGATGGAACCATTGAAGTGCCCGAAATACCCGGCGGCCGAAGCGATGAGCCGCTCGATTTGAGTAAGCTTGAACTTACGATGCATAATCCGCTGCGCGTCGGTGATATTGCGCCTTTATTCGAGGCCAAAACCATCAATGGCGAAAATTTGAGACTTATTGACTATCGAGGTAAATTCGTTCTGCTCAGCTTTTGGCAGCCAGTATTTCATCCTGAGTTACAGCAGCTCAAAGAACTTTATGATACTTACAGCAGTAAAGGCCGGCTTGAGATAATTGGTTTAGGCGGAAGCGATACACTCGAAGAGGTAAAAAATTATGTTAAAGAAAATACCATCCCCTGGCCTCAAATTTATACAGGTGAAGAATTTAAATCCGGAATTGCAAAAGACTACGGCGGATATGGCGTATTCCTCATTGATCCGAACGGCAGAGTGGTTGCTAAGAATTTACGCGACGAAAAATTAATGTCAACAGTCATTGAAACCCTTAACACTGCAAATCAAAATAAAACCGACCTGCAGGTTGAAGCAGAAGGGCGTTAATTAAAAGTCAGATCGATTCGGCAATCAAGATTATTAAAAACCACACGGGGGCCGGGGTAAAATATTTTCCTCATACTAAAAATCTCACATAGAACGTCTGTATAAACGGAGGGCTTGTTATAACAACGGC
>CAZIAN010000280.1:0-2738 GCA_964537355.1 uncultured Pirellulales bacterium
GCCCCTGCGGGTTCACACATTCCCTTTTCCTCCTTACCGCGGGGGCTTTTTTCAGCAACTGAACACGGAAACATGGTTTTTTATCAAATCTTTGCAATATTTCGGAAGGCAGAAGCGTCTGTCTCTTGTATGACAAAAATAGCAGTGTTTGTCTAAACTCTTTTTGAGAAGGATTTTGTGACAAATAAGGAGGCACTAAAGGTATTCAGAGGCCAACCATTCCAAATGTGGGCTGAGGACTAATTATTGAGGACACTTTCAAGGGAAACTAAATGAATAAATTATCAACTTTGGCAATCAGCATTATTTTTTTGGCAGTTCCGGCATCGGTGGATGTATTCGGAGCCTCCGGCAGTGTTTACTGGCCGAGCTGGCGCGGACAGGATAGTACGGGCATATCCGAGAAAGCTAATCCTCCGTTGACATGGAGTGAGACTGAGAATATAAAATGGAAAGTAAAACTGACGGGAGACGGCTCCAACTCGTCTCCTATTATATGGGAGGACAAAATATATTTTCAAACGGCTATCAAGACCGATGTGAAAGGAAAACCATCACCATCCAATACAGGCGGCAGTTCAGGGGGAAGGAGAGGTCCCGGTGGTTCGCCACCAACTAATGTCTATAAATTCAACCTCGTTTGTCTGGATCGAAATAGCGGGAAACTGCTTTGGCAAAAAACTGTCCGCGAAGAGGTGCCTCACCAGGGACACCATAATGACCACGGCTTTGCTTCTTTCACGCCAGTAACAGACGGAAAACTAATATGGACGAATTTCGGATCGAGGGGGCTGCATTGTTTTGATATGGATGGCAATTTGAAATGGAGTAAGGACCTTGGCAAGATGAACACGGTAATGGGCTTCGGTGAGGGCGGCTCATTGGCTGTAGCAGGTGATGCAGTTATTGTCGTGAGAGACCACGAAGAAGATTCTTTCATTTTCGCGTTAAACAAAGAAACAGGTGATATAATATGGAAGAAGGAACGTGATGAACCCAGTTCGTGGGCTACGCCGTTACCAGTCGAAGTGAACGGAAAAATTCAGGTTGTCGTTAGTGCTACAAACCTGATTCGCAGTTATGACCTCCAAAGGGGCGATATTGTCTGGCAGTGTAGCGGTCAGACACGAAATGTGATTCCCTCCCCGGTTACGGGCTTCGGTATGGTTTATTGTACCAGCGGTTATCGAGGCAGCTCTCTACAGGCAATCGAGCTAGGTCATACAGGTGACCTTAGTGATACCGACGCAGTTAAATGGCATGTCAAAGAAGCAACTCCATACGTACCATCGCCGCTTCTTTACGGCGACAAGGTTTACGTCTGCCAAGTCAATCAGGGAGTTATATCCTGTTACAACGCCAAGACCGGAAAAGCTTACTTCACCAAGGAACGGCTCGAAGAGATAAGCGGAATATACGCATCTCCAGCGGGAGCGGCAGGCCGCGTTTATTTTGTCGGACGAAAAGGAGTAGCTTATGTACTAAAAGCCTCAGAGAAATTAGAGGTTCTGGCCGTAAACAAGCTGGAAGACAGGTTCGATTGTTCGCCTGCTTTTGTGGGTAATGAAATGTACCTCAAGGGGAAGGAGAACTTGTATTGTATAGCAGGTCCAAAATAAAAGAGTGTTCTGAATTGATACGGTATGATATTCCGCATATGACTATTTTTTGTTGAGAATCGTAAGTCTCTGAAGTATAAGAGAATGGCTTAAAAAAACTTTTTGGAGGACAATGCAATGAAAGTACCAACATCTCTCAAGACAGTATGTTTTCTTGTGCTTATGCTTTTTTTGATGTTTTCGTCACAAGCATCGGCCGGACAACAAAGAAAAGGAATTGCAGGAGACTGGGAAATTAAGATGGACTTTAACGACCAGGAAGTGACATCGATTTTGTCATTTTCCCAGGATAAGGAGGGCAAGCTTACAGGCAAATGGATTGCTTTTTGGGGAGTCGATGAGCTGAGTAATCTCAAGTACGAAGAGAATAACCTAAGCTTCACGCACGTCAGCCGGTTCGGTGACAATGAAATCACGTCGAACTTTGTCGGAGCGATCCAACGGGGGAAGCTCTCAGGCACTCTATCGAACGACAGAGGCCAGTTCGAGGTCGATGGCAAACGCCTGAGACGGATGCCTATGATAATGGGCAGTTGGGAAATGAAGTTCAAGGTGGGTGAGCGGGAAGTCACGACAATGCTCGTGGTAAAAGCGGACGAAGCGGGGAAACTGGCCGCAGACTGGCAAAGCCAATGGGGTGAGCATCAGATTACGGACGTTATATTCAAAAAGGGTAAGCTGACATTCCAGCGCAAGAGTAAATTCCAGGATCAGGAATTTGAATCGACTTTTGAAGGAACTCTAAAGGCGCATAAGCTTTCCGGTGTTATCAAGTCCGAACGTGGAGACATTACGGTAGAAGGAACACGTGTTGGCGCTGCTCTTGTCGGCCAGTGGGACCTTGAAATCTCATCTGATTCCGGCAGCCGGAAACAGTTGCTTCGGGTCAATCCCGATTTGAGCGCAATGTTAGGGCCTATTGCCGTTAAGAAGGTCAATCTTAACGACAACGAAGTAACGTTTAAGACAGAATTGGAGTTCGGTGAGCAAAAATACGATATCAGCTTCGCTGGTAAACTGGACGGCAGGAAGCTGAGTGGTGAGCTGACCACCTCCAGGGGCGTTCAACAGGTAACAGGCAAAAAAACGACAGCACGGAACAAAGCCCGGTCCCGGCTT
>CAZIAN010000280.1:2748-6599 GCA_964537355.1 uncultured Pirellulales bacterium
ACTATGATTTTGAGGAAAACGAAGCAGCATTCGTAACAGGCAAAAAAATCAGGAGCACTTCAGCCGGCAAAAAAAGCGTCCAAATTAAGAAGCCATCCCGCAAGCCGGATGTTATATATGTCCCTACTCCGCAGGAAGTGGTGGACAAGATGCTTGAAATGGCTGAGATAAAAGAGGGAGATGTGGTATATGACCTGGGCTGTGGTGACGGGCGAATTGTGGTGACCGCTGCGAAGCGATACGGAGTCAAGGCTTACGGTTTCGATATCAATCCGAAGCGGGTTAGAGAATCGCTCGAAAATGTAAGAAAGAACAACGTCGGGCATCTGGTAACCATTGCGCAGGAGGATATCTTCACACTGGACCTTAGCCAGGCCAATGTTGTAACTTTATACCTGCTTCCGAGCCTGAACGTTAAACTGATGCCGCAGTTAGAGAAACTCAAACCAGGTTCGCGTATCGTTTCACACGATTTCGATATGCGAGGCGCCAAGCCCGTGGAGGTATATCGTATGAATTCCTCTGGAGATGGTAACGATGATGACGGAGAATACTACGGAGAGGAGCAGCATACGATTTACAAGTGGATAGTACCATGGGAAAAGGAGTAATACACGTCTTAATCAATGACTGATTGAGACGGCTAAATAATTAATCTTTTTAGGAGACCACATTATGAAACGCCAAACATTTTTCAAAGCAGTCCTGTACTGTACGCTGATGGTTATGGTCATGCTATCGGTACAGGCCAGGGCCCAGTCGTCTTCATCCCGGGGAAGGGGATTATACGGTGACTGGCTGGTCAAGGTCGATTACGATGGAAGACAATTCGAATCGATTCTATCATTTTCGAGGGACCAGGACGGCAACCAAACCGGCCAATGGATCAGCTTCATGGGACTTAGCGAGCTGAAAGACATCAAGTACGAAGAAGGTAAAATCAGCTTCTCGCGGGAAAGGCGCAATCGTGACGGTGAAACCTCGACGTCGAACTTCAAAGGGACAATCGAGGACGGAAAAATCTCGGGAACCTGGTCGAGCAGCAGAGGGGAGAATAAACTCGAGGGCCAGCGAGTTCCAAGAATGCCGAGGGCTGTCGGGAGCTGGGCATTGACGCTCAAGATGGGAGAGCGGGAATTTACTTCAACCCTTGTCGTCAAAGTTGACAAGGAAGGTAACCTCACC
Organism: uncultured Pirellulales bacterium; assembly: GCA_964537355.1. Lineage (GTDB taxonomy): Bacteria > Planctomycetota > Phycisphaerae > Sedimentisphaerales > Anaerobacaceae > NIOZ-UU13. The sequence goes on from CAZIAN010000280.1 coordinate 3,934, forward strand.
GGGCAATGGCAAAGCCAACGGGGCGAAAGTGAAGTTACCGACCTGCAATACGAGCGGGGTAAACTGAACTTCAAGCGCACAAGCACATACCAGGATACCAAGCGGGAATCGACATTTGAGGGAACTGTTCGGGGAGATACGCTTTCCGGTGTTATGAAGTCTGAGAGGGGAGAGATTACGGTAGAGGGAAAGCTTGTTGGTGCTCCCATTATCGGCACTTGGAACCTTGAAGTTGTATCCGACCGCGGAACTCGCAAGCAGAGACTTTTGGTCAACCCGGACATGAGCGCATTGTATGGGGCTATTCCAATCAAGAAAATCAACATGGAAAACGACAAAGTGGATTTCCTGACGGTTTTGAAATTCGGTGACCAATCGTACGAGATAAGATTCGAAGGAAAAATAGAAGATTCGAAGCTGACCGGAGAGATAACGACCTCCCAGGGCAGCCAGAAAATAACAGGTACGAAAGTTATCCGTACTTTCAGAAGACGCAGCACAGGATAAACGAAGCATGTTTTATTGAGCCTGCCGGAGAGCGATTCGGCAGGCTCTTTCCTGACTCACTTCTATCCATTACATGGCTGTCAAATCAACTTACAATGGGGTCATCCCAAAGCTTTTTATGACATCCTGTTGTAAGCAGGCCATCTGCAATATTCTATCCGATTTATTACGCATTATCGGCCTAACGATTTTAGAAATACCTAAGATTAAATTCTTCAGTCCGGTTAGAAATTGGTCGATAATTTCCGATGGAGGCAGCTTTATCAAGGATTCAGGAGGCATATCCTAATTAGTATTCAGAGGACTTTTAACAGGTTCAGGAAAAGGTGATTCGGCAGGTTATTTAAGAGGCCAAAAATATGTTATTAATCAAGAACAATCTTATGTCGGTAAACGCCGCACGGCACCTGGGCAATAGCTACAACGCCCTGGCCTCATCGGTCGAAAGGCTTTCGTCAGGCATGCGTATCAACAGTGCGAAAGACGATGCGGCCGGTCTGGCTGTTCGCGAATTGATGCGGGCCGACATTGCTGTTATCCAACAGGCTGTTCGTAACGCTCAGGACGGAATTAGTATGCTGCAGACGATGGAAGGGGCCATGGCGACAATCGATGACGCCTTAGTGCGTATGCAGCAGTTGGCCGAACAGGCAGCCACGGGTTCGTACTCTTCGGCGCAGAGAGCGATTATGGAGAGCGAGTTCGTGGAAATGCGATCGGAAATCGACCGTGTCGCCGGATCGACCGAGTTTAATGACATCAAAATGCTCGACAACACCGACACCGTTTCAATCCACATCGGTAAACTTACTACCGACAGCATCAGTATTACCGGCAGTAATGTGACCAGCGCATCAAGCGGCCTTAATATTACAGGCCTGACCATTTCCAATACAACCAGTGCCAAGAGCGCAGTGACAGCGTTAGACAGCGCAATCAGCACTAAAGATACTGCCCGCGGCACATTCGGTTACAAAATGAACCGTCTTGAAAACGCCATATCGGTTCTTAATATTCAGGTTGAGAACCTACAGGCAGCCGAGTCTCGTATTTCGGATGTCGATGTTGCTACCGAAATGGCGGAGATGACGAAGAACCAGGTGCTTGCACAGGCCGGCATGTCAATGTTAGCTCAGGCCAACACATCGCCTCAGATGGCATTGAAACTTTTCAAATAAAATCAACGATTTGAAAAAACTGTATTTTAAGCAGATTTAGCCACCGCCATTTTGTTTTTCCACTTCACGATGCTTCACATCCCCTTTGACTTTGGTCAGGGTTTTATAGAAACTATTGACTATGAATACTTGTTTTGATAGATATTTAGACATGATTGCAAATAGCTGGGATTATTTGATCGTTACGGCATCAAATGATGCTCAGGCCAGAAATTATGAACATCAACTGGCTGTGAGAAAAGAGCTTGGGCTATTGCCCTGTGTTCGAGATGTAATCGTCGTGCCCGATCCCGACGGCAAGCGCATCGGCAGCGGTGGAAGCACAATCTGCTGTCTGCTTGAAGTGCTCAACCGGGAATTTCGCCACGGCAACAATCGTACGGGAACAGAAGCCTGTCAAAGCATTCTCGAAAAACTTCGAATTCTGATTGTACATGCCGGGGGTGATTCCAGGAGATTGCCTGTTTACAGTCCATGCGGGAAAATATTCTTTCCTGTACCGGGCGAAAGTGACTGTTGTCTGCCCCTGGCTTTGTTCGATCGGCAGTTGCCAACGTATTTGAAGCTTCCGGCTCCGGAGCCGGGGGCCGGTCAGGTCGTTATTACATCGGGTGACGTATTGCTGGGATTCGAACCGGAGCAGGTGAGGTTTGCCAGGAAGGGGCTGACTGGTTTAGGCTGTTATGCATCTGTTGAGGAAGGGAAAAATCACGGCATTTTCTGCCGGGGCGAGGGGGACCAGGTCAGGCTTTTTCTGCAGAAACCTTCACCTGCCGATCAGCAGGACAGTGGTGCTATAGATCCCTACGGACAGGTGATTCTGGATATCGGAGTTATGAACTTCGCGGCGGACACTGCGGCGACGCTGCTGAAAATTTTCGGTATGCAACACAATTCCGCGGGCAGGTTAGAATTAGCCGGCAAGATGAGCGAGGCGATGTTCAACTGCGGGCTTGATTTCTATCGTGAGATATGCTGCGG
>CAZIAN010000281.1:0-6589 GCA_964537355.1 uncultured Pirellulales bacterium
AGCTGAACTGGCACGAGGCCGAAACACAACTCAAGGCTGAGTTAAGCATTGTTTGACGTTTTAGTTATGTACAGCATCAGATGCACCAGGTGCAACAAATGTGAAACCCAGCTAATCAGACACGAGAAGGATTGAGAACCAAAAGGCTCTGCAAAATGGTAGAGCCTTTCTTATATGCATACCGCATCAATCTACTCCTAAACAAGGCAAATCCAGCCAGGGGTGGTTTGAATTAGGTGTATTATTTTGTAAACCATTGGCAAATGGGTTACAATCACTATCGGCCATATAGCAGTTTGGGTTATATATATGACGTCCGCTGAGTTTCGCGAAATTATGTTTGGATATCGGTTGTGTTAAGCCATAGAACTGCAAGTCCAAACTGGCTGAGGTGTGTGAACTACTCTCATGACGGCTGGACCAATATAAGGGGGCAGATCAACGAGTTGTGGAGTTGTTTCATACTTGGGTATTGGCTATGGCAACTGGCAAAGCCAGTGGGGTAAATTTGGTTAACTCGTTTGGTAATACTTTAAGTCGCAACCTGATGGCTTTGCAAGATCTTGGGCCGATCTCAACATAAAATCCTTCCCGAAGCAGCTTTTCTATGGGCATGTGTTCCATCGATTCGCTGATCCAACCCTTTGCATCGTTCTTGAGAAGAAGAACATCCTGCGTATAATGTGCACAATTGATATACGATGGATTCAGCCAACCATTAATAATATCACTCAGAGAGAAGACGACCTTTTTCGCATCTGAATTAGGGTTGATTACGCCGATCACAATATCGCTCTCGTCAAAGCGAGCCAGGCAAATTATATCCTGCTCACCCTTATTCTCTAATACTTTGTAGTTACCTTCAATTAGTTGGGGATACTCCTTGCGGAGACCAAAGAGCATTCTTCCCGTTTCTTTTCTGCTGTTATCGGCATTTGCGATCCTTGGTGCAGGTGATGTTTTTTCCGGAGCTATCTTGTAAAGGTGCTGCTTGCCGAATATCTGACCATTGAAAACCAGCATGTACCCCGGCATAAATGCATATAGGAAATGCATCAGCAACCGCTCCGTATAATCCAGCCTAGCCCATGGATCTTCAAAATCAAACGCATCGTGTTCCGGGCCCAAGTTTACGAACTGATCCCGAATCTGCTGCATATGTTCAAGCTCTTTTAAGTATGAAATCAGAATGGGTAGTGCAGTTTTGTCTCTGAGAGCGTCGGTAGTTAGGTTCCTTGGCCGCCAATTATATACCGTACAGTTTTCGTAATCGGCAAGCTGTAAAAGTTCCTCCAACCTTTCAAAACCCTCAAACATTATAAAACAGTCCGGCTTGATCCTACGCATATCTTGGATGAATAAACGAGTCAGGTTATCATCAACATTCAGTCCCCAGTTTTCCTTTATCTTGTCCGGGAACGTAGAAAGTGCAGCATCGATACGGAATCCATCCAGTCCCTTCTCTAGCCAGAAACGACCTATATCAAAGGCATGTGTCCTGACATCGGGATGTGAAAGATCAGGCTGGGCCAGGGAACTCCACCGTCTCGGGAAATTCCTCAGAGGAACTTCATCAGTTGCCGAAACAAGGACCAGGTTCTTCTCATTGGTCCGCATGAGCCTGCCCGCGCACAACTGCATGCCCTTGTCGATAAAATAATCGCCGTCTAATGCATCTGTGTAGAGAAACCAATCCGGATGCATTCTGGGTAGAGGGCTTTTTTTGGAAACATGCTGGTTTGCAAGCCAATCAGCAAGGACATTTATGCCCAATCCATGAGCAGTGAAGATGAAATTTTCCAGATCCACAAAACTTCCAGCTCGCTCATCGATGTCAAACGGATTCATTATGTCAAATGGATTGCCAGCGTGTTTCATCAAGCCCAGAAGATAGACATATTCTACTCCTGATTCTGCAAGGAATGGTAGCTCTTGCGAAGCAACTGCTAGTCCAGATGTGTGGTTTTGGGCATCACAGTAATCCCTAATAACCATTTCGTAGATAATTTTACTGCGAACGAGTTTTTCACTCTTTTGGGGCAAATTATCCTCCGACAAAAGGAGTGATATGCTGCGTAACGATTCTGCCACATTCCATGCCTGCGATATGCATCCTTTCCCGTTTATTTGATTATAAGCCGAGTCACAAGCCCCATCGAATACCTCGGGGACTGACCCGAACATCTTTAGTGTTTCTGAGAGAGTGTTGAAGTAGCCAACATTATCCAGTATCCTCAGGGTTCTCTGCTTACCGTATGTAATTATACTGCCCTCAATAAAGGTACCAATAAGCCATGGCCAGACAGTTCCCTGATGGTATGAGTATTCGTTTTCGTGAACAGCGCGGTAATCGGGATCATGCGGTGAGAGTGTACGCAAGCCAATAGGAGTAAGTAATTCTTCTCTCACTCTACCCATAATAGCACGGTTCTTGTCTGTATCCAGCAATCCAAAGGCCACAGCAAAGAGCTGATTGGGTCTAATCTTCTTGCCCTGTTCAGGGTCGCCGTCGATAGTATCGTAAAGGCAGCCAGCTTGCCGGTTCCAGAACCTTTTGAAAGAGAATCTTACCTTCTCAGCCAACTGTGCATATCCTCTGTTTTCAGAATTTCTATGCTTTTGGATATTTGCCATCACCATCAAGGCATTGTACCAAAGTGCGTTAATCTCAACGGCTTTACCATGACGGCTCGTAACCGGCTTGTCGCCCTTGGGTTTTACGTCCATCCATGTCAACTGAGTGTTCTCATTTCCTGCCGAAACGAGATAATCGCTATCCATAAAGATACTTATGGTCTGACATTTCGCATCACCATCTTCCTGCCACCTATCCTCAAACTGTATCCCCTTGCGGTAAGTATCTATAATTTCTTCCAGTATATCCTGGAAAGTATCTTTCTCGTTTTGGGAGAACCTTCTGACAACATTTGAGTCCAGAAAAGCATAATCTTGTGTTTGCTCAAGGTACTTTCCTATTGCCCAGAGCAACCACAAAGAAGCATCGATGCTATTATACCTGGGCATCGAGCCATCACCAATCAGATTAGGAAGAAGACCATCTTTGACAAATCCCATATAATTCTTCATAACGTCCCTGAAAATGTCAAACATTTTGCTTTCAAGGCAAAGGCCCGGAAGAGCAATCATGGCGTCCCGTCCCCAGTTGTAGAGCCAGCCTCCCTGTCTCTGGTCGAAATATGGTGAACCAGCAATGACAGTCCAACCCTTAAGTCCAGGATCCTCATATAGGAAATCTCGCGCTACTTCACGTAGCTTAAGCGTCAGGTCTGGAAATTCCACAATATTTGGGACTTTATATCCCATGTTTATATTCTCATTGACACTTCTTCTTGCATGGAGCGCATGGACATATATGTCTGCATACCTTTGTTCCATAGCAACAGCTGACACCTTTGGACTTGCTAGGTATGATTCCATCTTCATATCCAGCCATAAGCTGTGATTATTATTGTGGTTGTAGTACATGTCAGACAGTTCTCTGAGCTTATGCAAAATGTCTTTGGGTGCTCTTGAGTAGAAATCTTCTTTACTTTCATATGGTCCGACCAGCATGCCGCTTTTGCCGTCTTCAATGTATTCGGGAGGCCCTCCACTTCGAGTGGCGATGTTTATTCCACCATTCCGCGCAGAACGTTGGTCCGAAGTGCCGCAAGCCTCTTGCTTCGGCAGAGGGCAGTTGATACATATGTCGGCCCCAATTGCCTGCATCCTGAGAAGTTCGGTATCCGCATTCGGAACAAAGACGAATCTTCCCTTCAAATCGAGCCTTTGCATCCATCCAACAAACTCTTCTATCCATCTCTCCTCGTTGGAACCTTGTGGGGTGACTCCACCCAAAACCACCTGCATCTGGAGGCCATTCATCTTACCCCATAGTGTGTCAACTTCCTCATCCCTGTTCGCACAAATGGCATGGATGATGTCCTTTAATATAGGTAGCTGACTCTTGTATTCGACCATTCTCCTCACCATCCATATGGTCGGTAAGTCGGGGTCCAGGGCCACGCCATCTCTGCTGATGATTTGGCCATTTTTATCAGTCATACCAACGGTCCTCTTTTTGACTTCGGCCAAAGACAATGCCTTGCCTTTTGCACCTGTTCTGCGAAGAGTTTCTTTACTAGATTCAATCCCCGTTAGTTTTGCTTCCAGCAGCTCATCTATTATCCATGCGTCACCTGAACCGTTGAGAACAGACTCTACCCTCCTGTCATAAGCCGGGAACAGAGCCTGTGTGGCATATGCGTGCTCATTGCTTACTGCATTTGCAGCATCACATATTTCAAGCGCTCCCTTTGAGAAGTCTATGAACCACCGACCATTTTGTTGCACTGCAAACTTCATCCAGAATCCCTGGTGGCTTTCCCAGGGGAATCTCATCGCATAGCGCGCTCGTGCAACATCTCCACCCGTAAGTCTATCGACGCTGAATCTCTCCAGGCCTGCCGGGACAACCGTGTGGTTTGTGTACACCACGGTTGTCTTGTCGAAGGCTTTGTCCCCCTTAATTATTGCAGCGGCACTGGCAACATGGCCTTCGTTAAGGTGAAGTATATCGGGTACTATGTTCATTCTTTTTAATAGTTCGTAAACGCATTCAGCGAAAATTGTCTCCTGCAGGAAGCGATGTTCTCGACCGTGGCCCTCATGCGTGTTATCGTCTGAGTAGAGAATGTCAAATACCTCAGGACAATAAAAGAGGTAAAGACATGTCCCCCCCCGGTATATTTTATATACACCCACACGGTATTGCAGATCGTTGGCGGTATTCTTTTGGTCCCAGCCCCATACATCAAATTGGATGGGCTTTCTCTTATCGTCCAGGACATGCTCGATTAGCTGGTCCTCATAATAAACATCCTTGTAGTCGATATGCTGCTTTCCATTGCTGATTGATTGGATCAGTCTCTTTTTGTAAAGGGGCATACAACCAAAAGCTTTGTCCATCCCTATAGCGCGAAGACCCTCGAGCTTATCACCGAAATATATTCCCAAACCTCCTTTAGTGTTTGCTTCGCGGGCATCTCCTTTCAGTTCAGGTATACAACCTTCCATGGAAAGAGTAACAAGAGTCTTGCCTTTCAACTCAGGTGCGTGCTCGTCAATCCATGTAAGATTCGAACTTATCATGCAGTCTCCTAATTAAATCCATCTTCCTTTTGCTGTGTCTGTGACGCTCATCTTTTATCATTTAAAGAAGTAACTGTAAATTATGGCTCCTTCCTTTATTAGCCCTCCCTACCAGTGCCCGGATTATGGTCTGACGTCAACATCTGTTCGAGCTAACATGGCTGGATTAGTCATTTTCCATAGCCACAGTTTTTTTAATCCAATATGATTCATCGGCTCACTTCATTCTTAATCTTGAACTCATCTATATATCTCTAAGTCCGTATAATATAATGCTTTATAATCCAGGCAAGGACATCAGCAACCGGAAGGTTTCTTACTTTTTTCCAATTGCCCAGCCTCTGATTTTACAACAATATTCTTTTCTCTCATACGTAATGGATTGCCTGGTTTAACCCCGATAACAAGAAATATTCTTAATTAATTATTTTGGATTAATTTAACAAAATTTAATAAGGAACTTCTTTCAGGAGGAAAACCTTCCCCATAACCAAGGCGTGGATATTAGCTTTTATACGGTTAACTTTCCAGCTTGAGTACATTGCTTGTATTTCTATATAATTTAAATTTATCATACAACCTATTCACGAAAAAATTGGATTGGTGGAGTCATAAACTCAGGAGATTTAATAATCACCCTTGTCTTCCAATACCTACAATAAACAATTATAATATATTAAATCATACTACGGCAAGTTATTTTTAGTCAGATGATGAGTTTTTTCCTTTATTTAAGCAGATGAGAAAGGTAAAATATTGCAGCCTCTCTCATTGTTTTGTTTTGCGATTTCATGGCATGCCTGAGTCTTCCCTCAATGTCCAAACGACTTTCGGTGCGAAGAACGCGACCGAGCCGTACAAGCATCTGCCCAGCTGCGCTGCGGACAGATGGTATCTCACAGGAAAGAGACTCCGTAAGGTAATCAGCTGCTTCGACCATGTTGATACCTTTCCTGAGGACGGCATTGAAAAGATTTTCGTCACACGACGAGGCCATCACAGCAATCAGTCGCACTGTGTCCAGATGATACGGCAATGTTACTCCCCGGACCATTGCATACATGTCCACATAATCTCTCAATAATCTCAACCAACGATGGTCTGTGTGAAAGGCATTGAATGACAGGTTGGAATAACGTTCTTTCCTAGGTCTGCCTTTATTGTCCACGTATCTTAGCCGCCTGCCGTGATAATAAATCTCCATGGCGTCGAGCAAAGCATCGAGGAGAGCCTCACCCGTAAACCCTATGAATTTTATGCCATTCGGTGAGTGCCTTGTGTCACCAAAATGCCTGTCTGAAACGGTCTTCTTGAGTCCATCCTGATGGTGCGCGATAACTGGCGTTCCACCCGCATGCGCTTCCTGCTGGCTGATTCCGCAAGGCTCACCAACTTCACCACCGGAAGGCATTACAAAATACTGGCTGCCAAGATAGAT
>CAZIAN010000282.1:0-1919 GCA_964537355.1 uncultured Pirellulales bacterium
ACTCGGCACCGGCTCGCTCTCGAAAATTACACGTACCGGCTTGGCCCGGAATTCCCTCACAAATGTCTCGTAATGACCTGTCCATGGCTGTTTGTGCAAGCTCAGGATATTCACATCCGGATTCTCGCGCGGAGAGAAGTTCGGTATTCGAATGTGATCCGTGTTCGTCATCAACAGTGCCGGAGTGCGCTTGCGGAAGAAATTCAGGAAATGCTCTTCATGATGTCGCCGCTGCTCCCTGTTATACCATTCGCCCTCGTTGAACATCTCGAAAATAAGATTCCGGCAGTCTTTCAGCTCCGAGCATAGTTTTTCGACATACCGTTCCTGAAACCACTGATTCTTCTGCTGCCGAGTCCACGTTAAGTCAAATATAGCCGGCATCTCCTGATCGTAGTCGGCCAGTTCAACAAATTGCCTCCGCTCGGTCAGCGGACCGTTGCCGAGCACCGAGTTGAACGGATGATATGCGAACCTCGTCTTCGTCCAGCCGTCCTGCACGGTCAAAATAACAATAATGTTCCTGTTTTCGGCGTATTCGATGAAATCTCGGAGGCGCTGGAAGTAAGCCGGATTAAATCGGGTCAGATCAAAGCTGCAGTCGTCGGGCGAGCCTTGCCACGGCCAAAGTTCCGGTGAGTCATAGCCGACCCGCTTGTCTGATTGCTGCGCCTTGCCGCTGGTGGCGATATAGCTCCAAAGCAACACCACATTGATGCCGCGTGCCGCCAGGGCTTCGATGTAGGCGCGCTGATCGAAATCGGTCCCAGACTCCATCCAACCCTGTGTTACCGAGTCGCCAATCGGGAGGATAGGATTGCCGCGATATTCAAGATAGTGTCGATTGGAAGAAACGCGAACCGGCTGGGACTGGATAGTACCGTCGCACATAATCAGGACCCCTACGGACAAAAGGAAAGATCGAACGATTTTCATATCGGCTCCTAAGATTATTTGTGCGGCCGCTTCTTCTGTCGGGATTCCGAACTCGTTCCCGTTTACGGCAATTCCTTGATCCGGATATTCCGATAAGCAACACTTTTTGTATGCCCAAGGAAACCAATGTGACCGCCGGTGCGCCGGAGGCCGGGATGTTCTTTACCATCAATCGGTTTGACATCATCCAGGTTCGCATCGACAATCACCGAGCCGTTTAATGTGACTTTAACGCGGCGGCCATCGCAGAGAATCTCCTCATCATTCCATTGACCTGCTGGTTTGAGATGACCGGTCTTTGCAGAAACCACGCCGTAGATTGAGCCATGTAGCTGGAATGGCTTGAGCTTGCCTGGCCAGCCACCATTGTCTATGACCTGGACCTCCATTCCAACGAAAGCAGGGTCTCCTTCCAGGGGAGCACGAATAGCCACACCATTGTTGGCGCCCGGTTCGAGCCTGAACTCAAACCGCAGGATGAAATCCGAATATTGCCGGTCCGACATCAGCTTCAGTGTGAGCAGGTCGGCGGATCCCCCGGGTTGCACAAGTGCTTTATATACCAACTGGCCGTTCTCGACAGCCCAGTCATTTACAGCGCCTTGCCAGCCCCGCAATGACTGGCCATCGAACAAGCGAACGAAGCCCTCTGACTCCCTTGTGATCGCAGTCTCTGGCTTATAGCCGATCACCGCGGCACAGGCCCGTCGCAGATATTCAGCGAATTGCCAATTCCCGCTGCTCCCGGTTTGACGAGTGACGACCAGATCGAGACTGGGCACAAATGCGATCAGTTGCCCACCGGAACCGGGCTTGTAGCGAGCGTCGTACGGGATCCCTTCGCCGGTTCGCCCCTCAGTGTTGTCACCAGTCAGATTGGCGGGGAGCTCCCAACCGTGTGAAAAAGTTCTGGGATTGAGTTTCCACCTCATCTCCGGCGTGCTGACGTCGTGCGTAGGAGCTGCGGTTTGTTCGACAAACCA